>NZ_LYRQ01000022.1:0-61810 GCF_001661605.1 Pseudoalteromonas sp. MQS005
GGCTTAACCATACAACGCCAAACGCGTTTTATGCGACAGTTTAAGCAAGAAGTTAATAGACTAAAGTAGATACTTAAAGACTTTTATTATCAGAATTCCAAATTTTAGTTAGTACGTAGCGATACGGACTGACACCCAAATTTGCTTGGTGACAATAGCGTTTTGGACCCACCTGACCCCATGCCGAACTCAGTAGTGAAACGAAACAGCGCCGATGATAGTGTAGCATTTGCTATGTGAAAGTAGGACATTACCAGGCTCCAAATTAGAGAAAGCCCGACTAGCAATAGTCGGGCTTTTTTACGTCTGCAGAAAAGTAAAAACGTAGGTGAAAGGTAAAAGGCATCAGGTAAAAGGAAAATAATAAGCGCCTAATGCCGACTCTATACATTTGCTATGTAACTCTCTACCGATGTGGGCACTACGACATTACCAAGCTCCAAATTAAGAAAGCCCGACTAGAAATAGTCGGGCTTTTTTACGTCTGCAGAAAAGTAAAAATATTAGCTATCAGCCGTCAGCTATCAGCTGCACAGCGTTAACTTGACCACTGTATCATGGGTTGAGTATCTCGAAACCTATGGGTAAAAGAACGCGACGACCACCTCAGAGCCTAATATATACTCTACCGCTGTAGGGACCACGACATTCTATTGCGTTGTCGCTAAGAATAACGTATCAGCATCAGGTAGCAAATCCATATAATACCAATCCGCAATAATACTCAATAATTTTGCGGGGCTAAACATGTCGCTATCTGTGTTAAAAAATTCTTATTTAGAACAACTAAATAAGAATTTTTTGCCTAGCTATCACCCCGTTTTTCCTGCCTCAAAATAGACCGCTTAATTAAGCGAATTGGTATAAGTCTGGATGATGAAGTGAAAAGTAAAGTTTAAAAACCGACTATGCTTGTGCGTAGTTTGATTTATTACCTAACCAGCGGTGAATAAGAGGGTCTATATGCTGAGGGTATTGCTTAAGCATTTGTTGTGCGATGGGCCTTACTTGATTGAGTGTTTGTTTATCGCGTGTTAAATCAGCGATTTTGAATTCGGCTAAACCGGTTTGTTTAGTTCCAAGTACTTCACCTGGGCCGCGTATTTCTAAATCACGCTCTGCTATAACAAAGCCATCGTTACTATGGCGCAGTACTCCTAATCGCTTCTGTGCAGTCTGAGAAAGTGGTGCATGGTATAAAAGAACGCAATGCGATGCGGTTGCCCCACGTCCTACACGGCCTCGTAATTGGTGAAGCTGTGCTAAACCTAAGCGCTCTGGGTTTTCAATAATAATTAGGCTCGCATTGGGGACATCAACACCGACCTCGATTACGGTTGTTGCGACAAGTACATGAATGTTCCCCGTTTTAAACTCACTCATAATGGCTTGCTTTTCAGTGGCTTTCATTCTCCCATGGACTAAACCAATATTAAGTTCAGGTAAGGCTTCTTTTAATTGTAAAGCACTGTCTTCAGCTGCTTGGCATTGTAATACTTCAGACTCGTCTATAAGAGTACATACCCAGTAAACTTGTCGACCTTGTTCATTACAGGCAAGTTTCACTCGACTAATGATGTCATCTCTGCGGGTATCAGGGATAGCAACAGTGGTAATTGGTGTTCTTCCTGGTGGTAATTCGTCGATCACTGAGGTTTCTAAATCGGCATAAGCAGTCATCGCGAGCGTACGTGGTATAGGTGTTGCTGTCATTACTAGTTGATGTGGATAACAATCACCAAAGCGCCCTTTTTCACGCAGTGATAAACGTTGATGAACCCCAAAGCGATGTTGCTCATCAATAATAATAAGTACGAGATTGTTAAATTTTACTTCATCTTGAAATAAAGCATGGGTACCCACAATCATCTGCGCTTCACCAGAGGCGATCATTGCAAGGGTATTAACTCGCTCTTTTCCTTTTGTTTTACCGCCTAGCCAAGCAACCGATATTCCAAGGTTTTCAAACCAGCTGGAAAAGTTAATTCCGTGTTGCTCTGATAATATCTCTGTTGGCGCCATTAATGCGACCTGATAGCCTTGTGCTATCGCAGTTAAAGCGCTCAGGGCTGCGACTAATGTTTTACCAGAGCCTACATCCCCTTGGACAAGTCGCATCATAGGGTAAGCGTGTTGCATGTCTGTTTTAATTTCTGATACTACACGGCTTTGTGCATTGGTTGGCGCAAAGGGTAACTGTGCTAGAAATTGCGCTTCTAATGGATTAGTGGGCTCAAGGGCAATAGCTTTAACTTGTTGTCCTTGCTCTCTTACTTTTAAGAGGCTGAGATTTTGAGCCAACAACTCTTCAAAAACGAGCCGTTGTTGTGCTGGGTGAGTCCCTTGTTCAAGCGCAATTATATCAACATCATTAGGGGGGCGATGCAGTAGCAATAACGCATCACTTAACGGTAGTTGCGATGGTTGCCATTGTTGAGGTAGTAGCTCTTCTACTGCGTATTTTTGAAGCAATTCTATTGCCTGTTCACTCAACGCCCTGATAGAGAGTTGCTTTACCCCCTCGGTTGTTGAATAGACTGGCGTAAGTGTTGATGATGTTGGTTGCTGTTCAAAAGTGTCGCTAATACTGTATTCAGGATGACTCATTTCAAAGCCAACACGTCCGCGACGTATTTCGCCAAAACAGCGAATTATTTTACCCGCGCTAAATGCGTTTTTTTGTGCTGCGGTAAAATTAAAAAATCGTAGTGTTAACCTACCTGTCCCATCATTTATTTGGCAAACCAGCATACGCCTTTTACCAAAGGTAATTTGGCTTGTTTCAATGGTTGCTTGAACCGTTACATGGCTATGTGCGGTAAGCTCACTAATAGCATAAATACGCGTTCTGTCTTCATACCTTAGCGGTAAATGAAAAAGCATATCTTGCACTGTGGTGATGCCTAGCTTTAAAAGTCGTTCAGCCATTTTAGGGCCTACGCCTTTAAGTTCTGTGATTGGGTATTGGCTTAAGCTAGGTTTAGACAAAGTAGGCTCAATTATTGTTATTTAGTGAGTTAAGTGTACTTATACACTGTATATGCATCAAGTATGTTTTAATGCCTGCCAAAATTGTTCATCCGCAACGATTTCGCCATGCTCATCAAGTGCGGGATAAGGTAAGTTCTTTTGCTTACACTGCCTTGCAATAATTGGGTGGCAGCCTTCAAAATACATTGGGTGTTTTATTTCTTCACTCAGCATATTTCTATTATATAACCCAGCTAACTCACGTTGACGTTGTGCTTCGAATAAGATTAATGCTGCTGCAACGGATACATTTAACGATTGCACCATGCCTTGCATTGGAATAATGATGTTTTGATCTGCATATTCGAGCGCTTTTTCTGAGATCCCCGTTTTTTCTTGGCCGACAATAATTGCAGTGGGTTTAGTGTAATCAATTTCTCTAAAATCGACGGCATCTTCACTTAAATGAGTTGCCAAAATTTGTACATCAGGGTTATGAGCACGGATACTGGCTGCGGCATCATCTATATTTCTGTGAAGGTGTGTGTCTAACCAGTTCTTACTGCCACCTGAGGTATTATTGGTTAGCCACTTTTGCTTTTCTGGCCAGACTGCATGCACATGATGGCAACCAACAGCATCGGCCGTTCTGACTATGGCAGATAAGTTATGGTGTTTATGTACGTCTTCTAAACACACGGTAAGATCGGTTTGACGACGTGAAAGTACACTTTCAATTCTTTGATAACGAGTTTGCTGCATGGGAGTCCTCTTTTTCGGCAAATTATACGAGATTTTTCACCTTAAGGCACCACTGTTCGGCTAATCGGGTTTTGTAATGAGATCAGGGTTTCGGTTGACTGAATAGCTTCTATTGCTTGTATTTTATTGATCAACACATCTTGTAGATGATCGATCGAGCGAGTCATTACTTTAATAAAAATACTGTAATTACCGGTGGTGTAATATGCTTCAACAACCTCTTCTAATGATTCAAGCTTAATCAGAGTTTGTGGGTAGTCTCTGGCATTATTTAAATTAATGCCGATAAAACAACATACATCGTAGCCAAGCTGTTTGGTATTAATGGTTAATTGGGTACCTGTAATGATCCCCGCTTGTTTCATTTTTTCAATCCGCACATGAATTGTCCCTGCACTGACACCGAAACGCTTTGCTAATTCAGCATAGGGTGTACGTGCATTATCCATTAATGCATGCAGAATCTGTTTGTCTAGATTATCGATTTGATAATTTTCCATAGGTTTAGTTGCTTTGTATTGTTGTATTTAATGTTTTTATACCATTTTTTTAATGATTTTAATATCTTAAAGCTATTTTTGTTATGGGTTATTGAATTAAACCGTTTAATTGTTACGATAACCATATTGAAGCGCTACTAAGCGCTGAGTCGCCAATACAATAACTGGGAATGAGGCCAATTATTATGAGTTCACACTATGTGCAGCAGCAGCAGCAAATAAGTAAAGTTAAACAGTTTTTTTCACAGCAATTAGAGCAAAAGTTAGGCTTAATTGAAGTACAGGCACCTATTTTAGCTAAAGTAGGTGACGGTACTCAGGATAACTTAAGTGGACACGAGAACGCTGTTGCGGTGAATGTTAAAGCCATTACAGATAGCCGTTACGAAGTTGTGCATTCGTTAGCAAAGTGGAAACGTAAAACTTTGGGCGAGTATGGTTTCTCTAAAGGTGAAGGAATTTACACGCAAATGAAAGCGTTGCGACCTGATGAAGATTCATTAAGTCCAATCCATTCTGTGTATGTTGATCAGTGGGATTGGGAACAAGTTATTTGTGAAAGTACGGAGCGTTCTTTATCTACTTTGAAGCAAACGGTTGAAACTATTTACCAAGGTATTAAAGCCACTGAGAAATATGTTAGTGACAGCTTTGGTTTAACACCATTTTTACCTACAGAGATTACTTTTGTACATAGTGAAGCATTACGTAAAATGTACCCAGATTTTACAGCCAAGCAGCGTGAAAAGGCGATTACTCAAGAATATGGCGCTGTATTTTTAATTGGTATTGGGGGAGCATTGAGTGATGGCAAAATTCATGATGTGAGAGCGCCAGATTACGACGATTGGTCAACCCCGACATGCGAGCAGTACATGGGATTAAATGGTGATATTTTAGTATGGAACCCAGTGCTTGAAGACGCTTTCGAAATCTCATCGATGGGAATTCGTGTAAGCCCTGAAGTATTGCAAACTCAATTAAGTATTACGGGAGACGAAGACCGTTTAGAGTTTGACTGGCATAAGGCATTGCTAGAAAGTAAGCTTCCACAGACAATTGGCGGTGGTATTGGTCAATCTCGTTTAGCGATGCTGTTATTACAAAAACAACATATAGGGCAAGTGCAGGTAGGTGTGTGGCCAGCGCAAACCTATACAAGTGTAGATGGTTTACTATAAAAAAGTTGGGGCTGTTACTAACAGCCCCTTATTATTAAGTTTTAAATTCAATTTCTATTTTATTATTTTCTAACTTAACACTACTCGGTGGGAAGTTACGGGTCGTTTTAAGCAGTTTATTGAAGATATGAATCTCTACACCCGAATGTAAAACGCTATTCACAGTCAACATGGCTTCATCGAGTAACGTATTCAGTTTTTGCTCTAAACCTGCTACCTGCTTTTCTAATTGTTCTGCTTGCTGACTATGGTGTAGCTGCGTAGTGCCAATTTTATTTATGAGTTCATTTTTTTTATCTGCATCTTTAATTAAATCTGCTTTTTCTAAAGCCGCTTGTAAACTATCAACTTGTTCATTTGTTGCTGTTAGTTCACTAAAAGATTTATCAATCTCTTTGGTCATTTCAGTGGCTGAAGCCGCTAAATTAATTACCATTTTAGCACCAGATTCATTACCTATCTCGCCGGCAATCAGTTTAGTGGCATCTAGAATTTCACCCCCAAATAGCTTTCCTTTAGGTAACTCTGATTGACCAATTTGTATTGTACTCTTTGCTTTCATTGAGCTGTGGCTAGCTTGACGTTCAAGCAGAATGTTATTAGCTTCAATGTAACAATATTGAGAGTGTGAGGCATGGACATCGCCTGCGCATATTATTCTACAAGACAGTGATTTATCTTCAGGCTTTTGATGGCCAATTACCCCTTGTTTTACAGTTATATCGCCTCCTGCGGTTAATTCGCCAGATTCAACCGTACCAAAAACGGTAATGTCGCCCGTTGCATTAATACGCATTCCTGGCTCTACATTTTTACTTACTATCACACTGCCTTCAAAGTCGATATGCCCTGTTTTTACCGACACATCGTTGACAGTAAAAATATCGTCAACACGCATGCCATTATTTATTTCAACCGGCACGCCAGCAATCGTAGAGAGTAATTCCATCGGATTATTTTTTGAGATTTCAGTGCCCTCACCTGCAATTAGAGTATGAACCTCTCCGGGTTTTGCAGGTAATACATCGCCTAACACGGTAAACCCTTCTTGGCCTGGTGTAGCGGGTTGTTGCTGTACTAGTAATTCACCTGGTTTTACACTTGCTAACTTACCAAAGTCACGCATATCTACACTGCCATCTTCTTTTAATTTAGGGGCTTTGAGACGATCTTTAAGTGTTTGAACCATTGCGTTAAATTTAGTTGGTTTACCGTCTATAGGTAAGCGCCCTTTGGCGAGTGGACCACTTACTACGGAGCCAGGTGGGAGTTCAGATTGCTTTTGTAAAAGTTGCTCTAAAAATGCTTGTTTATAACCTCTTGCGACGTGCGCTTTAACTAATTCTTTTTTAGCTTCATCAAAACTCAGTGTTGCTCCCCCTTTAGCAAGAGTGAGCGTGCCCGTGGCTAGCATTTTATCATCACTTATCTCCACGCTTAAGGTGGCATCATGACGTGTTGCAACAACTAATATACGTTCAGGTGTTGCACTGCTGAAATAGTTATTTATGGCGTCATGATTGATTTCACACTCGCTGTAAGGCGATTGTTCAATTGCTTCAATGATAAAAGCAGCACTGGCGGGTGCAGATTTACTCGTATCGAGCAATACATTGCCATTATGAGCAAGCTTAAACACAAGTTATCCTTTTCTACTACTAAAGTAAGGTTTAATAAAATAACGTGATTACAGAGTGCTAGAATTTTAGTTTTGAGTCAAGAATTCATCAAAGTGTAGTTACAGATTGGAATAAAAGCTATGAGCGGCGCTCATAGCTTATAGAGGTTAGTTTGTTGAAGGAAGTTCCATAATGCCGTCTATTTCTACTTGTACACCTTTAGGTAGTGCACGAACGCCAATAGCAGCGCGAGCAGGATAAGGCTGTTTAAAATATTGGCTCATTACTTCGTTAACAATGGCAAAATTTGAAAGATCAGTAAGGTAAATATTTACTTTTACTAAATCTTGAATGGTGCCGCCAGCTTCTTCACAAACCGCACAAATATTTTTAAATACTTGGTGTGTTTGCTCGCTAAAGTCTTCAGATATAACGTCCATTGTTTCAGGGACAAGTGGAATTTGCCCAGATAAATAAACCGCTGTGCCCACTTTTACTGCTTGGCTGTATGTGCCAATCGCTGCAGGTGCTTTATCCGTTGATATAAATGCTTTATTCATGATGTTCCTATTTTATTTTTTACGATAGACTTTTTGTACATCCGGCATCACACGTATACGACGCATGATATTAGCGACATGGATACGGTTTTTAACTGTGATCCCTAAGTCTATCACGTATAAATTACTTTCTTTTTCATCGGTAGCTATTTCTACAATATTGGCCTGTGTAGTGGCGACCACATTGGTTAATTTAGCCAGCGCACCTTGGTGGTTAATAATTTCTACTCGTAAAGCCGCAATGTATTCTTTTTCTGGATTATCATCCCATTTTACGACTAGGTATTTTGAACGATCATTTTCCCAGCCACGAATGTTCTTACACTCTTGGCGATGAACTGTTAAACCTTTACCCTGGCTGACATGAGCTGTAATAGCGTCTCCAGGCACTGGACGACAACATTTTGAATAATTAACTAACATACCTTCAGTGCCAATAATGGTCGCTTTTGCACGTTTAGCAATATCGTTTAAATCATCGTTGTCGTTTTGTAATAAGCGTTTGGCAATCAGCATGCTCATTAAATTACCTGAGCCAATTTCTACCAGTAGCTCTAAGGTTGAAGAGAGTTCATGCTCCTCAAGCACTCGCGTAATATTTTCAGCTGGCAGGTTATCAAACTTGTTTTCACCTAGGGCTGAATCAAGTAAGCGACGACCTAATAATAATGCTTCTTCATGCTGTTGGCTTTTAAGGTAGTTACGTACGCCCAGTCGCGCTTTACCAGTAACAATAAAGTTAAGCCATGTTGCGTTAGGATGAGCGCCTGAGCTAGTAATAATTTCTATTGTTTGCCCAGTATCAATGGCTTTACTTAAAGGATAAGGTTTACGATTAACGCGTGCGCCTACACAAGTATTACCAACATCAGTATGAACGGCATAAGCAAAATCGACCGCAGTCGCGCCCATTGGCAGTTCAACGATGCGACCATCTGGGGTAAAGACATAAATTTCTTCAGGGAAGAGTTCGGTTTTAACGTTTTCAACAAACTCAAATGATGATCCCGCACTTTGCTGTAACTCTAGTAAGCTTTGCATCCATTGGCGAGCACGCTGCTGCGCAGTGTGACCCGCATTGTCGCCAGACTTTTTATACATCCAGTGAGCCGCGACTCCTTTGTCTGCCATGTGATCCATATCGTGAGTACGGATTTGAATTTCAACAGGAATACCATGCGGGCCAACCAAAGAAGTATGAAGTGATTGATAGCCATTAGTTTTTGGCACGGCAATATAGTCTTTAAAGCGGGTTTCAATTGGCTTATATAAGTTATGAGCAACGCCGAGTACGCGATAACAGGTGTCCATAGAATCTACCGCAATACGAAAAGCGTAAATATCCATGACTTCGTTAAATAGTAACTCTTTGTTGAGCATTTTTTTATAAATACTGTATAGATGCTTTTCACGGCCTGATACGGTGGCCTTTATGCCAGACTCCTCAAGGCGTGCTTCAATTTCTGTTTGAATATTTGAAATAACTTCTTTGCGATTTCCACGCGCTTTAGCCACTTCAGATTTAAGTGCACGATGACGCATTGGATACAGCGCTTGAAAACCTAAGTCTTCTAGCTCATTTTTTATATCGTGAATACCTAAACGATTAGCAATCGGCGCATAAATTTCTAGAGTTTCGCGAGCAATACGGCGGCGTTTATCAGGGCGAAGTGCGCCTAATGTTCGCATGTTATGCGTTCTATCAGCCAACTTGATTAAAATAACCCGAATATCTTGGGTCATTGCCATAATCATTTTTCGATAGTTTTCAGCTTGAAACTCTTTTTTATCTTTAAAGCTTAACTTATCAAGCTTGCTCACACCTTCAACGAGTTCAGCCACCGTTTCACCAAATATTTCAGCTAAATCTTGTTGGCTAAAATCGGTATCTTCAATCACATCGTGCATTAGTGCTGCCATGAGCGTTTCATGGTCAAGGTGCATGCTAGCTAGTATCTGAGTTACTTCAACGGGGTGAGTAATGTAAGGTTCGCCACTTGAGCGAGTTTGACCTTCATGGGCCTCTCGGGCTACCACATAGGCTTTTTGGACTAGCTCAACATCGTCTGCTGGCAAGTATTTTGAGATTTTCTTTTTAAGACCTTCAAAAAGATACATTCACACTCCAATGTTCTCGTGAAGCAAATAAGTTAGGATAAGTTACGAATATACGATGAAAACAAAGGATTGCCAACGGCTATAGTTGAAATACTATGCCGTTAGCTAAATCAAACCGGGCGGTTGATTATTGGTTGCCACCAACAATGGCAGCAACAGCAGCTAGTTCTGCCGCTTCTTGGTGTTGTTGTTCTTCACGATCAATAACATCCATTGAAGAATTATCAACTAAACCAAGTTCGATTTCACGTAAAGCAACAACTGTTGGCTTATCGTTCTCAGGATCTACTAGTGGGTCTTTACCACCAACAGCAATTTGGCGGGCACGACGGGCCGCAACTAAAATTAAGTCAAAACGATTACCAATTGCATCTACTGCATCTTCAACTGTTACGCGAGCCATCTTAGCACTCCAAAATAATTTAAAAGCAAAGGCGTAGTTTACTGCACGCAGCAGGTTTCGCCAATAGCCAGTGGTTAATTTTTATCTGTTTTAGGGCATGAACACCTAATTAATCTTAATTTAGATTATTTGAGTAGCTCATTAATTAAAGTTTGATGACGCGTTGTTTGCACTTTTAGCGTTAATCGCTGTGCAATAACAACACTTTCTATCTCACTTAAAGCAGTATCAAAATCATCATTCACAACAACAAAGTCATACTCATCGTAATGAGAGGTTTCTGATTGAGCTTGTGCCATACGCCCGGCAATAATTTCAGCTGAGTCTTGGCCACGGTTATTTAAACGTTGCTCTAACTCTTGCTTTGACGGCGGTAAAATAAAGATAGTTTTTACGTCTTTCATTATTTCTCGAACTTGGCGAGCACCTTGCCAATCAATATCTAAAAACACATCAATGCCAGCGGCGAGTTGCTCTTCAATAGCTTGCTTAGAAGTACCGTAATAATTGTCAAATACTTGTGCCCATTCAAAAAAGTCATCTTTGGCAATTAGTGCCTTAAACTCATCAACCGATACAAAATGGTAGTGTTCCGCATCATTTTCACCAGGGCGCGGTGCGCGGGTAGTGTGCGATACCGATACTTTCATATCAGCATGTTTTTTCAGTAATGCATTTATTAAGCTCGATTTACCCGCCCCAGAAGGCGCAGATAAAATAAATAAGTTTCCGCGAGAGTGTGCCATTATTTTTTACCTAAAATGAAACAAGCACAGCTATTAAAAAGCCTGCCTTAATTTCACTATTGTACTTTATTTGATGAAGCTTACTCAACTGCTGCAGCATTACCAATAAAGATAGGCAGCTTTAAAGAGTGATGTATGAGGTGTTGGGTCATAGATTTTGAATCTTGCATAATGCAAATAGCGGTATTGCAACTTGCATATTTAAGCATGGTTAAAAATTAATATACTTTAAATTCATGGTGTTAAATTTTGGAATAAAGCCTGCATTAGTTAAGTTATATAACTACAGAGGGCGTACTTATGAAATTAACCCATCTCGGTAAAGTGTGCTTTATATTGTGGCCTTGCACCGTATTTAGCCAGCCATTTGATAATTGCCCCAGCCAGGCTTTTTTAATGCAAGATGCTAAAGCGCAGCTTTATGGTATCGATTTAGTGTCGGCTAAGCCGACGGTGTTGGCCGCGGCTTTAGCGTTTAACACTGAAGCTAACAATGAAAGCGTAAATGCTATAGGTTTTAATTATAAAGATCAGTACTTATATGGCTTTAGCCGCCAAGCACCAAAAAGTGTGGTGCAAATAGATAGCAGCTACCAAATGACTCGTTTAAATGTCACTGGGCTGCCAGATACTAATTTTTATGTAGGTGACATTCAGGTAACAGGCGAAGATACAAACCAACGCGCTGCTTATTATGTTTACACTCCTCGATTTGGTTTATACGAAATTGATTTAAACTCAGATTTAACCGCTGAAATTGCCGCACGACTTTTGCCAAATAGTGCTAATTGGAATTTAGGGATTTACGACTTTGCCTTTCATCCACAAAGCAATTTACTTTATGCTGTTGAATCGAATGGTGATTTGCATGAAATTGATGTTGCTAATAATACCACCACGTTTATAACACAACTCGATATTGGTGATGATACTGGCGCTTTTGGTGCCGCGTATTTTGATATTGACGGTCAGTTTTATTTTAGTAATAACAAAAGCGGAAAAATACATAAAGTTGATTTAAGTACCAGCCCCGTAGTTGACTATACCCCAATAGCCAACGTATTTACCTCTGGACCTAAATCGAGTCAAAATGATGGTGCTCGATGCGCTATTGCAGAAGTTGCGGTAACCGATAGCTCTATCGACTTTGGTGATGCGCCTTTTCCATACAATACCAGCCTAGCTCAAAGTGGCGCCAGGCATTTATTCGATCCTAATGGTACTGGCAGTAGCCTTATTTATTTGGGTGAAACGGTCGATGGTGAAAATATTAATACGAATGACGATTTAATCAATAATCCCATAGACGACTCTGATGACGGGGTTAGCTTTGTTACCGCGATTGCTGCAGGGCAAGACAGTCAAATTATTGTAAATGCATCAGCAAATAGCTTTTTATATGCTTGGTTTGACTGGGATCAAAATGGTGGGTTTAGCGAAACTGAGCGCATGCTAACGAAGTACCCACTAAATCAAGGTGATAACAGTATTTTAGTTAGCGTACCAAGTAATGTTAAAGCCGGACAAACATGGGCTCGTTTTCGAGTAACCGATGGCTCTGAGGCATCGCTAATTACCGCCACGGGCGGGGTGCTAGGTGGCGAAGTGGAAGACTACCCAATAACCACATTTGCCAGTGCTATTTACCCCGGTGAAAACGATTGGGTAACGCTTGCTTATGAGGATAAATGGCCGTTTGCAGGCGATTACGATTTTAATGATGTGGTTGTCAATTATCGCACTACACAACTTATTGAAGGCAATGATGTGGTTGGCTATAAAATTGATGGTCAACTTGTTGGGGTAGGCGCTACTTATCACAACGGTTTTGCCGTTAGGCTTACAGAAACCATTAATAACACAACCAATACTATTTTAAGCAGTGAAATTGATGAGCCAAATATTATTTACACTATTAATGGAGAGCTACAACTCGACTCGCCATTAGAAGCAAACCGTGAGCAGGCTATTTTAATTTTTATGCAAGATACTTGGCAGCATGTAACTAAGCAAGCAGGTTGCGATTACTTCAGAACTCAAAGCAATTGTGATGTAAACAGTAAGGTGACGTTTAGTATGACGATTCCATTAAAAGCCCCTAAAGCTAAATCAAGTGCACCAGGTACGCTACTCGACCCATTCATTTTTGCTGCACAAGGCTTTTACCACGGTGACTTTTTAACCGGTAAAGATGCCAGAAGTTGGGAGGTTCATCTAAAAAACCAAGCGCCGACAGAGGCCTTTGATAGTAATTTATTCGCTGTTAGTGGCGCAGATGATGCCAGCCAACAAGCCTCCGAGCTGTTTTTTCAAACTGAAAATGGCCTTCCATGGGCGATTGAAGTCGGTATGCAGTGGCTACATCCTCTTGAGGGGGTAGACATCACCACCGCATATGACCGCTTTGCTAATTTTGCGCAGTCGTCAGGTCAGCAAGCACCGCAGTGGTTTAACAGTTTCAACGCACCGAGTGTGGTTGTTAAAGGAGAACAGTAATGAAAAAATTAACCGTTATTTTATGCTCATTATCACTGCTAACAGCCTGCGGGGGCGGAGGCGATGAAAGTGCTGCACCTGTACCGACCAATGTGGCTCCTCCCGTTGCTGACCCAGTAACGCCTAGGCCTCAAGGAATGGCAAGCTTAGTTATTAATAATGACTTTAACTTATCAACAAAATTTAATTTAGCTATTGATTTAGCGCTTTCTAGAGGCGATGAAAGAGCGTACCTGAATATTTGTCAGAAAAAATCGAATACAGAACGTGCAGATTACAATAACTGTTTATTTAGGGCTCCTTTAACGCAAGGAACACTCACAACCACACTCCCTATGAGTCGGCAAGATATAACACTGGTGGCCGAAATTTGGTTTTATGACACCAGCACGCAACCACTTGCTTATACATGGCAGTTTGACTCCCAAACACAAAATCAAGTGTTTGAGATCAGATAGCATCAAGCGATACCGGCTGAACCGCTAAAACTAAAAAGTGAAGTAAAGAATATACCTAGGTATATTCTTTTTATTGTTAAAAAGAGGTGTTCATGATTAAGGCTATTATGAGTTGGCGTTATAATTTTAAACAACGCTATAACTTCGCTGTTATCGTAGCAATTGCATTAATGCTGATAGTCGCTGCATTTAATCCATGGCAATTTTATTACGCTGATTTATTAATTTCCTTTCGATTTCCTTTACTGGTCGCAGCGTTGTTTTTAGCATTGTTATTGGTTGCGCTTAAACAAGGATGGTTTGGGGGAGTCATTGCGATGATTTGCATCATAAATTTAAGTTCACTGGTGCCGCTGCATTCATTAGAAACAGCCCCCTCTGAGGCGGCAATAACGGTTAAACAAATTAACCTAAATTACAATAACCCCTATATAGAAATGCATCTAAAAAACTTACAAAACCAGCCATGGGATGTGCTTGTTTTGCAAGAGTTTAGCGATTTAAACCGGCATTTACTCACGCCGTTTTTAAATACAGCTAGTTTGTTTGGTTATCGTGAGGTAGAAGGGATCCCCTACGGTATTGTGGTTATTTCGCGTTTACCGATTATACACAGGCAGCAAGTTAAATTGGATGGCGACAGATTAGGTTACATTAAGCTTAAACTACTATTGAATAAGCGCCCCATTACTGCTTTTGTTGCCCATCCTCCTTCACCAAGAACTGTCGCTCATTGGCACAACCGGAATCGGTTATTATCAGCAATGGGCAATGCTAGCTCACAAGAAAGTGGCCCTTGGTTTATTGCTGGCGATTTAAATATTGTTCCTTGGTCGGGCTATTTTAATTGGTCTAATGCGCAAAGCTGTTATGCAGCTGCAAATGCATATACCAGCTTTGCACCTACTGCAATAAAACACACTTTAATGACAGGCTTGCCAATTGACCATTGTATTTTCAATCAAGAGTTTAATTTATCTTCTTTGGAAGTGAGTGACTTTAAAGGCAGCGATCATAAATTATTAAGCTATACATTAAACTTAAAAGTTAGGTGAACTTATTTGAGGCTAATATACAACAAGTAGCTTAAACGCTACTTGTTGTGATGGGTGCAGTATTTATGGGGCAGTAGTAAATGTGTTTTTTAAATCATGTAATAAATGGCGTAAATTACGCTTATGTGGGAATAACGTAAACGCGGCAGTTGTTGTCGATAACGCTTTAAATTTTGCGCCTATTTCTCGATAATACTCACCGTAGCACTCTAATATACGTGCTTGTGCTTTTATTTGTGCAATCATTCCAGCATCTCTTTTGCAGCGTGAAACAATTTCTTTCATCGCGTTGAGCCTGTTTTTACGATTCGCGGTAATAGAGCCTGCTCTCATTAAGTAATCCATGGCTACGCGCGGCGAAAAAGCTACATCACCAATTCTTGCAAGTTTTAACCAGCAATCCCAATCACTTGCGCTGTTTAATACGTTATCAAATCGGCCGACATAATTAATGGCCGAGCGTTTAACCATAACTGAAGAGGTCCCTATTACATTAGCAAAAATAAGTAAGTCCATTGGTGATTCTAAGTTTTGGTACCCCATATTTTTCTTATCAACAAATTTTGAAAACTCAGGCCAAAAAGAAAAGCAATCCACAATAGGCTTATAATCTTCATTTACATGCATATAGTTAGTAAAGCTTAAAACACATTCGGGGTGTTCTTTCATATAACCTAATTGCTCATACAGTTTATCATCGCTCCAGTAATCGTCGGCATCTAAAAATGCAATATAGTCACCTTTAGCAGCGGCAATAGCACGGTTGCGTACATTAACTACACCGGTATTTTCTTGCTCTAAAATAACCAACTGAGGAAATGTGTTCTGCGCTTTTTTTAACCAATCAACACTGCCATCAGTTGAGCCATCATCTATAACGATAATTTCTAGATTTACATTTTTTTGAGCAATAACACTATTCAATGCTTTTGCTAAATACTGTTTGCAATTGTAGTTTGGGATAATAACGCTTATTTCTGTTTTCATGAGCTGTACCCTAGCTTCTATTAATTAACTGGGTAAGTACTACGCAAGTTAAGCGCCAATTATTTTTATAGCTTTGCGCGGTGTTTTTTGTCTAATGCTTTGCATTTTGCAATATATGTTCGCAAATTGACTGTAATCTTACCATTTTCAGTGCTTTTTAACCGGGCACGGTTCTTGCGAAATACTCTTTAGAATCTTTTGGAGTATTTAGCATGAAACATATAGGCATTGTTGTACCAAGCTTCCATATCCCGTCGGAAACCTTTGTGGTGACAGAAATAAATGCACTTGTTAAAACCGGGCATAAAGTGAGTGTTATCACGTTTGAAAATTTAAACAACAGTGCAAATCTCGATAGCAGTGTCAAAGTCATTATTATTAAAAAGTCTTTTGGTGCTGCGGCTAAATTTGCCGTGTTTAAACCGCTTGCTGTTCTTAAGACTGCAAAAATTGCTCTGCGCTTTACCTCAATCTCAGCCACGTCGCTGCTAGGATATGGGTTAAACATTGCAGAAATAATTAAGCAGCAGGGCATTTCCCATCTACATTGCCACTTTATGCATGCGCCGCTGGCGTATTCTATTATTGCTAGCAAAATAGCGGGTATTAGTGTGTCTTCCATTGGCCATGGTCATGATGTGTATGTTAACGACACCGACCTCAAACTTAAACTTTCGCTATGCGACTTTTCAGTTGCTGTGTGTAAAGACATGGCGCAAAAACTAAGTAATTACAACGTTGGAAAAGTTGAATTATTACATTGTGGTGTTGATTTAAGTTTATTTAGTGCCACCCCCAATCGACTTAATGAGTCGGTTAAATTGTTATTTATTGGACGCTTAGTTGAGAAAAAAGGACTGCAATTTTTATTACCTGCTATAAAAAAGTTAAGTAAAAAATACGCTATTTGCTTAGACATTGTGGGAGAAGGCCCACTAATGAATGACTTAAAGTTTTTATGCGAAGAGCTAGGTCTTGATAAAGACATTCGTTTTTTAGGGCGTCGCACGCCACTTTGGCTATCAAAAAACACCAGTAATTATTCGGCACTCGTTGCGCCATTTTGTGTGTCTAGCAATGGTGACAGAGACACTGGGCCTGTGGTTCTTAAAGAGGCTATGGCCAGTGGTATTCCTGTGCTTACTACCAAGCTTATGGGAGCAAAGGAGATTGTAAATGATTCAGTCGGCTTTAAATGTGAGCCCTCAAGTATTATAGGTTTAGAGACTATTTTAACTCAATTTTGTGAGCTCAATCCGTATGAAAGATATGCCAAAGGTGTTAATGCTAAGCGGTTGGTTGCAAATAAATTTAATGCCAGCTCGCAAGCTAAAAAGTTGTCATCTTGGGTGCAAAACTCTTAAGGATTAAAGATGAATGGATTTAAGCAAATAGCCTATTTTGGATTATCAACATTATTACTCAAAGGGCTTGGCTTTGCTTTACTCCCTATATCGACTCGTCTTTTAAACCCGTCACAGTTTGGTGAACTTAATTTTTTAGTCTCTATTTCAGCGGTCATGTCTTTACTGCTGTGCCTAGGTTTACCTGAACTACTTTTTAAACAGCAAATGAAAAGCGTTGTTTGTAAGCAGGCCTTATTTAGGGATGCATTGATTTTATGTAGTGTGTTAAGCACTGCATTTGTAATTGCTGTTGTATTGTTTGCTGACCTAGTACTGGATTTATTGCCTATCTCTGTTAATGAAATAGATCTGCAATTATTAGCCGTTAACTTGGCATTTTCGTCGGTATTATCGATTGTATTTTGCTTTTTTAGGTATTACGAAATGGCTAAGCAGTTCTGTTATTTAGCTGTTTTACAAGGGGTAGGGCAAACTCTACTGACCATCGTGTTATTGTATTTAGGGTATGGTGTAACCGGCGTTATGCTTTCCGGTGCGGTGGCGAGTTTTATTGTGTTAATACTGTCGCTGTGGCAAATAGCACGCACTATTAATATTAGTTTTAAGTGTGTTGCATGGAATATTACGTCTAAAAATACGCTGTTTTTATTAAGTATTATTGTCTCTTCACTCTTTGTGTACGCTAATAATGGCGCAGAAAACTGGTTTATTGCAGCCAGTGTGGGTAAAGAAAAGCTTGCTCAATATTATGTTGCTCTGCAATTTGCAGTGATGACCTCGTTTACATTTGAACCAATCAGAATGTGGTGGTTTTCACGCCGTTTTGACGAGCTAACCTCAAGCCGCAGTCACTATGTGTTTTTATGTGAATTAAGCCTCGAAATTGCGATTGCCCTTTGCAGCATCATGCTACTTATAGCGCCGCACTTATTCACCCTGGTTTTACCACAAGGTTATTTACTTAATGCATGGCTATTACCTAGTTTAATACTCATTGTTGTGCTGAGGCACCATAGCGATTTACTTAATATTGGTTGTTATATTCACTATAACGGTTTGTTTGTGACTATTATTAATGCAGTGAGTGCTACAAGCGTATTAATTGCATTAAGTTTTTTAGTGCCAAAATGGGGAATATTAGGTGCGGTTGTATCGCTTGCGTTGGCGCAAACTTTAAAAACGCTACTGTTTGTAATTATTAGTCAAAAGCTAGAACACTTGGCATTTAAAGTACAAAGCCTGCTCCCCAGCTGGTTGTGCTTTATCCTTGTGTTTTCGTTAAGTGTGACGCAAGTGACTTACTACATTGTAGGGCAGGTTGCTGTGTTGGTGTGCTTGTTTGCGGTGTTATTTAAAAAGTATAAACACCACATCACGGGAATATTGCAACGGCTTTTAGCAAGGAAGGCGCATGGTTAACTGGTATAAAGAGCATTACTTATTAATAAATGGCTTAGTGATAACGGCGCTTATTTTAAGCTTGTATTCGTTGTTTGGGCCTATAGCTGCTTTTGCCTTGTTACTTTTACCATTTGCTGGCGTATTAGCCGTACGTATTAGTACTGTGTTTATTATCTTATTTATTCTATTTAGTTATTTTAGGATTCATGAAGCATTTGTGTTTTTAATGCCGCTTAAAATTCCTAAATTACTAGCGTTAGCCTCTTTACTGGCCATTGTCTGGCATTTATTTATCTCTAAAACATTAAAACCGCATTGGAGCTCAGCTCATCTTATTTTTGTCATTTGGTTTGTGTGGCTTACCGTGTGTGTGTTTTCGGCTTCAAACCGCGGCGTTGCCATTGAGTATTGGTCTGGGGTGTTGGTTAAAGTTTTTATTATGGTGTTTGTGATCAGCTGGTGGCTAACGCGATTTTCTCACTTTAGTTACGTAAGACTAGGTATTATGATTTCTGGTGTGACCATTGCGCTGGTGGCACTGAATAACAAAA
This sequence comes from Pseudoalteromonas sp. MQS005, assembly GCF_001661605.1. Lineage (NCBI taxonomy): Bacteria > Pseudomonadati > Pseudomonadota > Gammaproteobacteria > Alteromonadales > Pseudoalteromonadaceae > Pseudoalteromonas > Pseudoalteromonas sp. MQS005. Next base: position 19,175 of record NZ_LYRQ01000022.1, read on the forward strand.
TTAATGGTGTGGGGCTAGTCGAGGGCACCCGTGTCACTATTTCCCGAGAGTATCGTTCACAGCTGGGCGATCCAAATGACTTATCTTTAGTGCTCATGTTTCCCGTGTCTTTTTTAGCTGCTGAATTATTTAATACCTACAACAATCCATATCGACGATTATTTGCAGGCGTTGGTTTAATTTTGGCTATTTCAGGAGTGATAGCCACGCAAAGCCGAGGCGGGTTGTTAGGTATTGCTGCTATTTTAAGTTTCTTTTTATATCAAAAAGTAAAAAATCCTGTGGTTGTGGCTTTGTGTGGAGCAGTTGCCATGATAGCTATGATGGTATTTGCAGGTATTTCAGATAGACAAAGTGGTGGTGCTGCCGAAGGCGGGGTTGATGAATCAGCCATGGGTAGAATTTATGCCTGGCAAGCGGCAATAAATATGGCGTTGTCTAACCCGCTAACAGGCGTTGGAGTAAATAATTTCTTTGTAAACTATTATTTTTATAGCCCACACTGGGATGGCAAGAATCATGCAGTACATAGCACATGGTTTCAGGTTCTCGGAGAAACTGGCTTTGTTGGGTTTTGTATTTTTTTACTGGTTATCGCCAGTATTTATCGCAGCTTGTCTCGAGTGTTTTGTATTAATAAGCTCAATCACAATCCTGAAGTGACAGTGAACGCAAACGCATTAAAAGCCGGCTTAATTGGTTTTATGGTTGCAGGCACGTTTTTAACTCAAGCTTTTACATGGCCTTTGTATATTATTTTGTCACTGACCATTGCCCTAGAAAAGCTGACTACCGACAGTAATAAGGACTCGTTTTATGTTGACCCAACTAAAGCATTGGCTAAAAAATAGTAACAGCCCCTCGGCAAGACGTTTGTTTAAGTTTGCAAAGTCGCTGCGTAATCCGCAGATCCCAGTTGTTCCTCTACTGCACAGTGGGCTTTATCATTTACACCACGTTATAAAGCAGTTTGTTCATGAGCTACTGCGAATATTTTATTACACCCCATTATTTAAAAGCCAAATTCAAGGCAGTAAAAAGCGCTTATATTTATATTCGGGTATGCCTCAGGTGCTTGGTAAATTAAAAATTGAATGTAAGAACAATGTCAGGATCTCGGGGATCAGTACTTTGTGTGGTCGGGTAAGTAACGAGCGTGAGCCGTTATTAAGTATTGGAAATAATGTTGATATTGGCTGGCAGAATGCATTTTCGGTAGGGCGAAAAATTATACTTGAAGATGATGTAAGACTTGCGGGACGCGTTTTTTTAGCTGGCTTTCCTGGGCACCCCATTGATTGTGAACGCCGCGCCAATTCTGAAAGTGATGATGAGAGCCAAATTGGCGATATTATTATTAAGCGCGGAGCATGGATTGGGACCGGCGTTACAGTACTTGCTGGGGTAACCATAGGCACGGGAGCTATTATAGGGGCAGGTAGTGTGGTAACGAAAGATATTCCCGATTTTACTATTGCCGCAGGTAATCCGGCTAAAGTAGTTAAAAACATAGCGGAGTGAACGGATGAAATTTATTGTTTTTGCAGAAGATTGGGGGAGCCACCCTAGTAGTACTCAGCATTTATTTTCAGAGCTTGCAAAAAAACAGCAAGTGCATTGGATTAACTCTGTGGGAATGCGCAAACCAAGCGTGAAATTAAATGATATAAAACGCATTATTAATAAATTTAAACAGCTATTTCAACGCTCAAAGAGCAGCAAAATAGCGACGCCTAAAAATATGAAGGTATATAAACTGCCTATTTTGCCATGGCACGATAATTGGTTAGTCCGCAGGTATAATCGTTGGGTTTTCTCTCGTAATATAGATGCTAATAAAACCAGTGAGCCAATTATATATTGGTTAAGCGTACCAACGGCGTGTTATCTGTTTGATAAAAGAGCCACAGACTCGCTAATTTATTATTGTGGTGATGATTTTAGTGCGCTGGCTGGGGTTGACCCTGTACTTATTGCACCTTTTGAGCAGCAGCTGATTAAACACGCAGATTTAATTTATGTGATCAGTGAGTTATTAAAAACTAAAATGCCTGCTGAAAAAACTAAGTTACTCACACATGGCGTTAGCTTTGATTTATTTACGAGTAAAGTCGAAAAAGCCGCAGAAATTAGCGCTATTAACACCCCCATTATTGGCTTTTATGGCAGCATTAATGCCTGGCTTGATATTTCATTATTAATGGCGCTGGCCGACACTAGGCCGCAGTATCAAATAGTACTGGTTGGCGATATTACTACTCCTATTTCAGCGTTGCTGCAGTTTAAAAATGTAACGCATATTAGCGCGGTTGAGCACACGCGGTTGGTCTCGTTTTCAGCTCATTGGGATGTATCTATTTTACCATTTGTCGATAATGAGCAAATTAGAGCCTGTGACCCGCTTAAATTAAAAGAATATTTAGCGGTAGGAAAACCGATAGTCGCGACAGACTTTGCGGCAGTCAATCATTACCACTCGCATATTTTTATAGCCCAATCGCAGAATGATTTTATTGAAAAAATCGATCAGGCGTTGTCACTCAGTCAAGCCAAATTAAGCTTATTACATGCAGTCCAAAAAAACATTGCAAAAGAGCATAGCTGGCCGGCCAAAGCGCTTACTGTGATCAACGACCTACAATTATTAAGTACCCCTATTAAGCCATAAATGTAATATTGGCGCGCCATGTGCAACTACCCCATTAAAGAAGGCTATTTACGCTGTAAATTTTTATTTTGCAAATAGCCGCAAAGTTTCGCATAGCAATATGCAAATTAATGGGTAGTGATTATGTTAGTTAGAGAGCAAATAAAAAGATTACTTTATTTAGCTTTGTACGCTGTTTACACCAGGGCAAAGCTATTTGTTTTGCCGTTGTTAATTGTACCCGTCGTAGTGATTGTATTAGCGGCAACGTCACAAAAGCAATATACAAACCATGCCACTATTCTTATCGAAGAGTCTGCACTGCTTAATCCCTATCTAGATGATTTGTCGTTCTCGTTTGATTTATCAAATAGGATGGCAGCTTTACGCACCTTAGTGATCAGCCGTAAAGTTTTGATTGCCGTAGCAAAAGAAACTAATTTAGTTGCAGAAAATGCCTCGCCCGCAAAAATAGAAAAAATACATCAAGAGCTTTCACAGGCGCTTTCGTTGTCCTTGGTGGGTGATGAGCTAGTACGCGTTAACTTTATTTGGCACGACCAAACCCAAATGAAGGCGGTGCTAGAAAAAGTGGTAGAGAAATTTATAGAAAGTTTATTAGCCCCAACGAAAGCATCACTGGATACCTCAGAGCAATTTTTTTATCAGCAACTGGTTAGCCTAAGAGAGGAGTTAGAGATTTCTGAAGCTTCGCTTGCCAGCTTTAAAGCAAAAAACAGTAATACCTTACCCGCCGTTTTACACAGTAATAGGCAAACCTTCGATAAGTTATTAAGCGATCAACAACAAAAGTCCATTGTGCTCTCGGGTGCTAATGCCAAGCTTGAGGCACTTACTTCAAAAATGGGTCAAGCAAACCCGATTCTAGGGCGCATAGAAGAGAAAATAATTACTGCAGAGTCAGAGCTAAGCTTTTTAAAAACCCGCTATACCGATAAACATAGCAAAGTGGTGTCCAAAAAGCGTGAATTACTTAGTATTAAAGCACGTCAGCAAGCGTTAATTGAAAATGGTAAAGGTCTTGATGCCACTAATATTGATCAGCTTTGGCAAATGGCTAATACCTTACCCAGTGGAAAAGATAATGAAAGTAATGTGCTGGTGTCACAAATACTCGCTTTAGAAGAAGCTAAAAATAACGTACTGCAGCACCAGCAAGAATACGACATGTTAGAGAAACAAGTGAATGAAGTGAGCGAGCGCTTACTAGTAACCAGTGATATAGAAAAACAACTCAGAAAGCTAGAGCGGGACTACGATGTAAAACAGTCTTTATACAAAGACATGTTAGGGCGTTACGAAATGGCAAAAGTGACAGGCAAGCTGGTTAAGTATGAAGGTCCTGACAAAGTGAAAACTATTGAGCGAGCTTATAGTCCTACGCAGCCAATTAATACCTCACTCGTGGTGGCAATCATTGTGGGTATTGTTTTAGGTATATTTACCAGTACAACCTGTGTTTTTGTAGCCACCTTATTCGACAGTCACTTAAAAGATATTCAAACCATTGAAAAGCTATCGTCACTAGACGTGGTAACCATTTTACCCATTGTTGGCCAAAGCACATTATATGCTCCGGTTAGTCCATCAATGCACGTCCTTAACAAGGGGAATTAACATGAACGTTTTACATTTAGTCCAACATTTTAAAATTGGCGGACTGGAAAAAATGGCCGTGACTTTAATGCAAAAAAGCCGATTTGCTAACACCAGTATTATCGTCTCTTTGGAGGGCACGGAGCAGAATGCAATAAATGAATGGCCAGCATTGTCAGCCTTTGAGCAAAAACTTATAAGCCTAAATAAAGCCCCTAAATTTGAACTAGGTGTGATTAAAAAGCTCAGTGTAATAATCAAACAACATAATATTAGCGTGATCCATAGCCATCATATTGGCCCGATGCTTTACGCTAGCCTTACCTGTTTAGTTAACCCAAGTGTTAAACATGTATCGACAATTCATGATGCGTGGTACTTAAAAAACTTTAAACAGCGACTAATTACAAAAGTGCTCAACAAGCTGACCAAAATACACTGGGTGGCTGATGCGCAAGTGGTAGCCAATGAGTTTTATAACGAAACCGCCATTACAGCCGATAGCACTATTCTTAATGGCATTGATTTTCAGCAATTTAGTTACATAAATGAAGCTACAGCACGGATTAAGCTTAACTTACCGCACGATAAAAAACTTATTGGCTGTTCTGCTCGTTTAGAGCCGGGGAAGGGTCATTTAGATTTAATTAAATTACTCCCTGCCTTACCTAAAGAAATTGAACTCGTATTTGCTGGTAATGGCAGTTTACGTTTTTCATTGATGAGTGCTGCAGTGTCACTAGGGGTGGTAGAGCGAGTGCATTTTTTAGGAAATGTGCAGCATATGGAATTATTTTACTCGGCCATTAATGTGATGTGTTTGTACTCACAACGAGAGGGGTTACCTCTGTCTATTTTAGAGTCGATGGCATGTGGAAAAGTAATAGTGGCAACCGATGTCGGTGGCATTAGTGAAGTGGTCAGTAATAAGCAGGGTATTTTAGTAAAACCTAATGATGTATTTGGCTTAAAACTTGCCCTATTAAAAGCATTGGAAATGAAGCACGGGCAATGCATTCGAGAGTATATTCTCTCAATTGCGGATGCAAACAAAATGAGCGAAGCCTATGACCATTTTTATAATGGCTTAGCTTCATAAGGGGATTACGATGACTTTCTTACTAATTACATTGGCGATTTTGATTGTGTTGGTGTTGTACCATCATGTTGGTTACTTATTGTTATTAAAGCTTTTTAGTAACGATGAAGTGAAAATCGAATCAAACGCTACCCCGGCAACAACGCGCTTTGGTATTTTAATGTGCGCCTACAACGAGCAAGAACATATTCGTGAAAAGCTCTATAACCTTGGCTCTATGTTATACAGCACAGAGCAGTATGCTATTCATGTTTACCTTGATGGCTGTACAGACAAAACCTATGACGAGGCGATGATTGCTCAATCGCATCTTGCAAAGCAAAATGTAGTGTGTCATTTGCATTTTAATAAGATCAATAAAGGTAAGTCGTTTGGTGTTAATGAGTTAATAAAACTAACTAAACCAAATTACGATGTATTACTGTTCACCGATGTTAGTGCATTACTCAGTGTGGATGTACTAAATAAAATTGATGCTGATTTTAAAGACCCTCAGGTCAATGTGATCACGGGAGTGTATATATTAGATGACTTAGCCACCAAAGAGCAGCAACAGTATTGGCAATATCAAAATAAAGTAAAAAGTATGGAGTCATCATTAGGCGCTGTTATTGGCGTACCCGGTGCCATGTTTGCTATACGCGCTGAATATGCTCAGTTATTAGATGCGAGCACTATAAACGATGATTTTATTTTGTCGATGAAAGCACTTAATAAAGGTGGTAAAGCGCTAGTAAATAACGAGATCAACATTGTTGAACGTGAATGCGATGAACAAAGCCATGATTACGCCCGAAGAGTAAGGTTAGGCGCTGGCAATTGGCAACAAATTAAAATGCTGTCTGAGCTATTTAATCCAAAATTAGGCTGGGTAAGCTTTAATTATATTTCGCACAAGGTATTACGTGGCATTATGCCCATTATACTGGTGCTGATTTATGGATTACTAATTTCTTTGGCGGTTTTTTCTAACGTGTTTTTAGCCAAAGTAGCCTGTATTACATTAGCCGTTGTACATGGCGTGGGTGCATTAAAACAGCTTTTGAGCATAAAGACTAAATGGCCGGTGATCGACAGTATTAACTATATTGTAGCGGCATACTTGTGTGCTTTTTGGGGGATTATTAAATTTGAACGCGGTGATTATAGTGAGCATTGGCAGCGCGTTCACCAAACCAAGCAGTCTAATAATCTTGTGATTAGAGCAGTAAAGCGCGGCATTGATATTTTAGGCTCTGCTATTGGCTTAATTGTTCTGTCTCCTGTAATGCTCATGGTTGCATTGGTGATTAAGTTCAGTTCTAAAGGACCTGTGTTGTTTAAACAGTTAAGAGTAGGGCAAAGTGATGATGACTTTGTGGCACTTTTTAACGTATTAAAATTTCGCTCTATGGTGGTTGATGCTGAGGTTAAAAGTGGAGCAGTGTGGGCAAGTAAAGATGATCCGCGTATTACCCCAGTAGGGCGCTTTATTCGCAAGACACGGTTAGATGAATTACCTCAGCTGTGGAACGTACTCATAGGTGATATGTCGCTGATAGGACCTCGCCCTGAACGGCCTGTTTTTTATTCCAAGCTTGAAAAAGATATTCCCTATTTTTGTCAGCGTACCTATGGCATAAAACCAGGTATATCTGGGTTAGCGCAAGTAATGAATGGTTATGATGAAACAATTGATGATGCACGCAATAAAATTGGTTGGGATTACGCCTATATGTTGAGTACATCGTCTGCTCGTAGTTGGTGTTATATGGAATTGACTATTTTCTTTAAAACATTGGTTGTTATTTTTACCGGTAAAGGCCAATAACCTGCTTCGCATAATGCAATTGCACACCCAAAAAGCAATTGCATTATGCATCTTCATTTCAAAATCCAATCAAAAAATCAATAAATATCATATTTTTCAAAGCGTTAAATTTGGCATTCTTCTTGTAACTGTCTATTTGAGTTCATACTTTTAATAGGTAATTAAAATGAAAAATGTAGCCAATAAAATAGATAACACCGTTGTTACCATTCCTAATGACTTTTCAGGCTTTGCTGTTGATGAGCTAAAAGATCAGTTTGAGCTGCTCGTTGAGCAAGACTCAAATTGTGTTGTTTTAGACTTTTCTAAAACCGAATTTATCGACTCTTCGGGAATAGGTGCTATTGTTTTTCTATATAAAAGAATTGAAAAACAAAGTAATAAGCTATCTTTACTTAATGTCACGGGGCAGCCGTTTAAGTTAATGAACTTATTAAGAGTGGATAAAACCATTCCATTTATTGATGCAGTATAGAGGTTATCAGGGAGAGTTTTATGAAGGCGCGCATAGCAATTGTCATTTTCATATTTTTAGGCGGATGTGCTTCTTGGCCAGATGAAGGACAAGGAGGCTTGGCCGAAAAATATCAAAACTATCCATTAAATGATCAACAGCTTGATGAAACATTTAACCAACCCGAGAGTGTGGTTAGAAGTGAGTTTGAGCACTTAGTACTTAAGCTTGAATTATTAAAGGCGCAAGATATTAATGCCTGTATGCCAGCACAGTTATTAAAAGCCCAAATTTATGAAAACCGTATTCGCCGTTTAATTGCAGCCCAAATGTGGGAAGACGCAGAGCACGACCTATTGATTCATTATCATGGCCTTAATCAATTAACTAATCACTTTGACACAGTGAGAAAAGCCACTAACTGTGCGGCGCCGACCGATGAACAACCGGCATTAGTTAATATAAAAAAGCAAATAGCAGAGTTATTAAATAGTGATAACCAATTTGCATTTAACGCCTTTGAAATAACCCCTAAATATGCCGTAAGGGTTGCTCAAGCAGCCGATTTAATTAAACAACTAGAAAGTATTAGTATTTTACTTATTGGCCATACTGACTCAGTAGGCAGTAAAAATAGTAATTACGAGCTGGCTTTAAAACGCGCTGAAACTGTTAAGCATTGGCTGGGTGTTTATGGGGTGCCTACCTATAACATTACCACTTTAACCCAAGGCAGTTTAAAACCATTTAGTGAGTCGGAGCAAAGCGAGCAAAAACGCCATTCAGACCGCCGAGTTGAGGCTGTTATTTTAGATGCTAACGTGCAAAGTGAAGATAGTAAACACGTAAAGTCACTAATGAATTGGACTAAAATTATTGAAAAGAAAAAGGAGTAATGTATGAAACTTATTTTTGCTGTCTTCGTTTTTTTCTTTTTAATAACGAACTCTGCGTTTGCAGCGCAAGCCGATGAATCCATAGTACAAGCAGGTAATAAGCTGTTTTTGTATGTGCCAGGGGAAGTTGAATTTGAAACAACCTTTGAGGTCGATAAAAAAGGTCAAATTAACATACCTGAGGTGGGGCAGTTTCAGGTAGGTAATAAAACGGTTGCGCAAATAGAGGCAGAACTTAAACCTATTCTTGCAGAGTTGTTTGTTGCAATAGATGACTTTTATGTGGAGCTCAGAAGCAGAGATATATTTATTAATGTTTTAGGGTATGTGATCACACCCTCACAGGTGAGTATTCCCGATGATGGTAATATTCAAATGGTGATAGCTAAAGCAAATGGACTAAGACCTGGCGCACAGCTCGATCGCTTACAAATAAGGCGCAAAGATGAAGTAATTGAATTTAATTACAAAGCATATTTAGACTCAGGCGACATAAATTTATTACCAAAGCTTAAAAGTGAAGATACTGTGTTTGTGCCTGTTTCTCCACTCCTTGGTAACGTACAAATTGATTTTGATGCACAAACGCTTAGTGCTACAGGGGATGCAAGCGACAACAGTGCCATTACTATGCTTGGTGAAGTGCACAACCCTGGTAGTTTTTCGTTTAAAGAAAATATGACGCTTCTAGATGCGCTGATGCGTGCGGAAGGGGTTACTCGCTATGCGGATGTAACTAAAATTAGAGTGATTGTTGATAAAGCTCCTGTTATTTTTGATTTAAAAGCATATTTAGATAAACCTACCGATAGCAACATGCCGCTACTAAAAGCGGGATCAACCATATATGTGCCGATTATGGTGGATGATGTAAACACCACATCGCGAACTGTTTATATTATGGGTGAGGTACAAAAGCCCGGTGCCTATGAGGCTGCCGACAGTACTAACTTTTTAGACATTTTAGCCAATGCAGGTGGGCCAACTCGCTTTGCAGAAACACGGCAAATAAAAATATTAACCCCTGCTGGAGAGAGCATACTTTTTGATTTGCAGGGCTATAGTGAGGGATTAATCACCGCCAAAGTGCCTGATTTAAACCCCGGTGATGTAATATTTGTCCCTGAAAAAACAGACGTTAACGAAAAAAGCTGGTTAAAAATTCCAACAAAACGCGCAATTAAAATTATAGGTGCTATTCAATCTCCTGGTCGTTATGAATGGAGTAATGAAATGGATTTTACTGATCTATTAGCGCATGCTGGTGGCCCTACTAAAGGCGCTAACGTAAACGATATTAAAATTTTGCGAAATGGCGATGTCACCCAACGATTTGATCTTGAAAAATACACTCTTACTAACGGTGAAATTGCGCTGCCGAGTTTAATTGCTGGCGATACTATTATTGTTGAAGAGTTACCCGTAGACCCAGGAGACAATAAATCGCAATGGATACGTCAAGAGTCGAGCAAGTCTATTTATATCATGGGGCAAGTAGGTTCTCCTGGGCGCTACGCGTTCAATGATAATATGCATTTTATTGATATTTTGGCAGCAGCAGATGGTCCTAATGGGAGTGCGGATATTCGTAATATTAGAGTTACGCATCGTAATGGTAATCGTGCTCGAGTGAGTAAACTTGATTTAGCGATGTATTTTGAAACTGGCGATGAAACGTTATTTCCTCATGTGTTACCCGGCGACACAATATTTATTCCAGAAAAAGACAAAGATTGGTTACGTACCCCTAAAGAGCGTGTTGTTCGTATTATGGGAGCAGTTCAAAAGCCTGGTCGATATAACTTTGATGATACGATGTCTATTTTAGATGTGCTTGCTGAAGCTGGGGGGCCGTCAAGTTCAGCTTTAATTGACAAAATAGTGGTTGTTAACCATTCATGCTGTAAAGAACAGTCTCGCGTGTTTAATTTTGAGGAATTTATAAAGTCTCCAAACTCAGCCAATATACCGGTACTTAGAGCTGGTGATACGCTATATGTGCCCGATAAAGGTCAAGACTTAATTAGCCAGTTTAAAGATAACTTTCTCGACTTTATAACGATTATTGCCTTGGTGATTAGCCTATGAACTTGATACCTGGGCAGTACCATGAATTAGAAACCATTTGTAATACCTTAATTGATGATGAAGCACGTTGTGTAACATTTATTTCCTTGTATGGTGGAGAAGGTTCATCAACCGCCTGTATTAGTGTTGCTCAACGTTTAAAAAGTCAGAATAAGTCGGTATTAGTCATCGACCTTAACCCTATTAGTTCGTTTCGTTTAGATAAGCAGCTGCCAACATTAACTAAGTTGTGGCGCTTTGATGATATTTCCTGTCAGCTTAGTGTTATGCCTTATCAAGGGATTGAAGTACTTACAATTCACAATTTAGAGTCCATTGATTCAGCAAAAAACAAACATGTTTTAAATGAGGCGGTACTGCGTTTAAAACAAGAATATGATTATGTGCTGCTAGATATGTCGCCAGCATTAAAGTTAAATCGTAATAATGTACCACTGCATTCTTTAAGCTTATGTAGCGAGCTGACCTTAGTTACTGTTGCATTGGGTATTAATGATGAGGAGTCATTATGCCAAGGAGTTGCAGAACTTAAGCAAGCGGGTCATAGCAATATAAAGCTACTGGTAAGTCAACATAACTTTGCCCCTTTAGGAGAACGCATGTTATTACTTTTACAGCGACACTCACCAAAGTGGCCGAGATTGTGCGCTTTTTTAACCAGCAAAATAAACAAACAAAAGTGGTTGTTTAAACATTACTGAGACCTTTATGGATATATTATTTGAGCGACGTTTTGAATTATTGTGGCCGACCTTAACTGAAATACGTCAAGTACTTAAACATGTATTGGGCGCTTTATCGGTGACTCGAGATGAAACCGATGCAGCAGGCTTAGTAGCAACCGAATACCTTACTAACTTAATTCGCCATAATGAGGGGGATGAGCAGCTTATTATGCTGCGTATTAACCAAATAAATCATGATACTTACCAATTAACTTTTATAGATGAACTTAAGCCCTATAATTTATTTAAACAAAACAACTCTTCATGGACATTAGCATCGAATGAGTTGGTAGAAGGGGGGATGGGGGTTGAGCTTATTCGCCATTACTTTGCCGATGCCACCTACGACACCCGTGCAGGTAAAAATTATTTCTCTTTTCCTTTAACCAATATCGATAAACGACCCAGCATTATTTATGTTGATGATGATATCACTCAATTAGCATTAATGAGTGCCTACTTAAAAGATAAGTTTAATGTCATCACTTGCGAAAACATAGACGCTGGTTGGCAAGCTATTTTAACCTCAGATGCCAGTATATTGTTACTTGATCATAAACTTAAACAAGGAACGTGTGAGCCATTACTCGAAAAGCTTAATAAATCAAATTTAAAGTCACAGTTATCAGTGGTGATGCTAACCGGTGATGATAGCGAAGAAGTGATCAGTAAAATTAACCGTTTGGGGGTTGATGATTACTTAATTAAACCAGTTAAAAAAAATAAGCTACTACAAAGCATAGAGCGGGTAACACACAGATTCGCTTATTTATCTTATCAAAGCACATTTGGGTTAACGCCCTCAAAAGTACTCTTGGGGCATAATAAAACAGCGCATATTTTTGGCTCAATTGGTGTGGGTAATGGGGGGGATTTTTTCATGCCAATTAACGATGAAGGTACGGCTTTTATACTCGGTGATATGATGGGCCATGGCTTACAAGCCCTCAAAGAAAGCTTTGCTATAAAAGGTTTTATAAGTGGCTTTTTAGCAACGGGGTTAGCGTATCAAGAAATGTTAGCAGCGCTGAATAATGCGCTATATAAGCAACAATTATGCAAATCGAGCTTAGTGACTTTAGTGATCTGTTTTTTAGAAAATAATAAACTGTATTGGCTCAATGCCGGCCATCCTGCGCCGGTTGTTATTAACAAAAATGGTGACTTATCTCAGTTAAATGGCACAGGGCCGCTACTTGGGCTTTCTAATGATCATCAATATACGTTGTATGAAGCCAAGCTTGATAATGTTGAACATATTATACTTTACACCGACGGCTGGACCGATAACCGTTTCACCGACAAAGACGAAATGACTGAATTAAAAAAAATCATCCCCACACAAAGCACCTCAGCAGAGGATTTTGCACACTCCTTATGGAAAAATTCACAGGTTGCCCTTTCTAAAGAAGTGGATGATGCTTCGTTAATAATCATTAATTGAATTTGATTTAATTAACTGTATAGTTAACTTAATATCCATAAGTTAATATTTTTTCTCTAAATAATTCTTAGCGAGTTGCTAAAAGGAATGGGATTATGCCACCAACAATACTGATTGTAGAAGATACCCAATCGCTTGCTATGATGTATCAGTCTTATCTTTTACCAACTGGTGTCAACACGCTGGTGGCAAATGATGGCGCAACGGCTTTAAATATTATTGATAAAATTAAACCAGACTTAATTGTACTTGATGTCATGTTACCCGACATGAACGGGCTGGATATCCTTGCTCAGCTAGAACCCGACAATTTTCCACACGTTGTTGTATTAACTGGGCATGCAACCAAAGAAATGGCAATTCAAGCGATTAAGTTAGGCGCTAGTGATTTTTTAGAAAAGCCAGTAGAGGCAGAACGTTTTCGTATAACCATTAACAACACTCTCAAAATAAAAGACTTAAAACAAACAGTTACCAAGTATAAAAATATTTATGAAAACGGCCGTTACTTTGATTTGATTGGCAGCTCTAAGCAAATGCAATCGGTGTATCAAGTTATTAGTTCTGCTTCAGCGAGCAAAGCCACGGTATTTATTACCGGCGAAAGCGGTACCGGCAAAGAGCTCTGTGCACGGGCTGTGCATCAAGCGTCTAATCGTGCCGACAAGCCTTTTGTGGCACTTAATTGTGCCGCTATCCCAAAAGATTTAATTGAAAGCGAAATATTTGGCCATTTAAAAGGTGCCTTCACTGGAGCAATTGCAAATCGGTTAGGCGCTGCAGGGCAGGCCGATGGCGGTACGCTGTTTTTAGATGAGTTATGTGAAATGGATATTAATTTACAAAGTAAATTACTCCGCTTTATTCAAACAGGTACTTATCAACAAGTCGGCAGTGAAAAACAAGTAAAGGTTGATGTGCGATTTGTTTGTGCAACTAACAGAAACCCACTTGCTGAAGTTGAAGCAGGTCGATTTAGAGAAGATTTGTATTACAGGCTGCATGTTATTCCAATTGAGTTGCCGCCACTTAGAGAGCGCGGCAAAGATATTATCGAAATAGCACAAGCGCTATTTATTAAAATAGCCAAGGAAGAGCAACACCCTTATAAAGGGATCACCGACGATGTAAAACAGTTTTTAGCGCAGTACGATTGGCCCGGTAATGTTAGGCAGCTAGAAAATGTGATCCGTAATATTTTAGTACTTAATCCACAAGAGTGGATTGACGTATCTATGTTACCTGCGTTGCCACAAAGCGTGCAAAAGGAGCCTCGCAACGAGAGTCAAGCTGGGCAGCTCAACACATCGATACAAGTGCAAGAGTTTGAAGAGTTACCGCAGGTTGAAAGTGAAGTTAAGGCTTTATGGGTCGCCGAAAAAGAATATATAGAACGAGTAATAAAAATATGTGCAACCAATATTCCTAAAGCTGCCGCTCTTTTAGATGTAAGTCCTTCAACCCTATACCGAAAAATTAAAGGGTGGGAAGAAAATTTATAATAATGTTTTTGCTGTATAAGCAGTTTGTAACAAAGCAAACTGTTTTTTACCTGAAAAACGCTCTTCAAGCATAGCGTATGCTGAGTGTGCCATTTCGCTTTTTTGTGTTGTAGATAAAGCAAGTAATGCTTCTATCGATTGTTGGCATTCTAGTGCGCTTGCTGATTTCATTAAAAAACCATTCACTCCATTGTTTATAATGCTAGGAATAGCGCCCACTGGACTGCTAATAACAATTTTATGATTGCTCATACTCTCAAGCAAGGTCATAGGCAGGCCTTCCTCTCTAGAGCAAATGAGTAAAGCATCAACATGTTGCCAAATAGCATCTCGATTAGTTAATCCATGATAATGAAGATTGTTTAGTTGGGGGATAGCGCTGCGCATTGGGCCATCACCAAAAAGGTGAAACTCCACTTGTTTATTTATCAGCATATTTTGAGCTAAGGCATAAAAGATATCAGGGCCCTTTTCATAAGATAAGCGGCCAACAAAGCCGATTTTAAGTACCGGTTGAGCAAAATCAGTACTAGGAGGTTCGGTTATTGCGATGAAGTTTTCCAGTAATTGAGCGTTTTTTATTGTTTTACTAATTTTTTCAGACACTGCAAAGTTCGTTGATAACCCACTAAGCCATAAATCTAATTTGTTATACAGCCATATTTTTCCTGTACCAGCCTCTCCTGCATGGTAAGTGCTAACACAATGCTTATTTGTAAGTTTACAGGCTAAGCGCCCTAAAATTCCAGCTTTATAGCCATGGGTATGAATGACTGTATTGCGATCGTAACTGCTAAACCGCATGATTAAACTCACAAGCGAGCCTTGCAGAAAATCATACTGTATGCTTTGATCATCAAGTAATCTATAAAATTCATTATTCCTATGATTCTTATAAAATAAAACTGAACAATTAACTCGATTTTTATTAAGCAGTTTGTGTAACTCTATAATGTGAGTCTCAATACCACCAATTATGGAAGAGTCTACAAACAATATAATCCGATTATTCACAACGAGCTCCAAAAGAAAATTATGATAGATACATCTGTAATAGAACAATTAAAATATGATGTTGGCGATAGCATGGCTATTGAGCTTTTAAATGTTTTTGTTGATGAGTCTAAAAAGTTAGTTGCACAAATGCTTGCCTCAACCAAGCCTGAAGAGATTGAACTGTATGCACATAGCTTAAAAAGTAGTGGCTATAGTTTTGGTGCAACAAGGTTAGCGCAAACGTGCCAATTGATTGAACAGCAAGTTAAAGTCAATGGCTTAGATACTGAAGTGACAACGCTTTTAAAATTAGCCGATGCACAGAGTAAAAAAACTTTTGAATATATGAACGAACTTATCCAAAACCATTAAGCGTGTTTCTCTGCATTAAAAGAGCTTTTTAATAACTCTGAGAATACATTTTTTAACTCATCAATATTATGTAAATGTTTACCCGTTTCCTTGCATTTCTCTCCCTGTTGTAAAATCTCGATAATGGCAGAAGGAGAAATGCTTAAATCGTATATTTTAGTGCCGAGCTTTTTTTGTAACCAATCAATACCAGCAATGTCTGTATGCTGCATAACACTGCTTTCCCGAGCCGTGTTTTCTATAAATATGCGACACGCAGAGGTTTGTTTTATAGCGTTGGTAATATCTGTAATTAAAAATGTTGGCATAACGCTAGTAATGATACTTCCAGGGCCAATAATGATTAAATCGGCATCTAAAATAGCCTCAACAGCACCAGGCGCTGGTGGCACAGCTTTTGATAAGTAAACTGAGGTTGGTAGCTCATTTAAGGCATCAATCGCGCATTCACCAAATATTTTTTCACCATTATTTAGCTCGGCAATTAAATCTGTTGGTAAATCAGACATAGGTAACACAGTCTCTTTGTTCCCAAGCAAACGATTAAAAGACGCAATGGCCTCGGTAGGAGAGTGTGTTAGCTGGGTTAACCCTAATAGCGTTAAGTTTCCTAAGCAATGACCTGCCATGTCGCCATGCATAAATCTATGTTCATACATAGCATGAGCTTGTGTACCTTCTCCGGCGAGCTGTACGCAGCAGCGTCTTATATCACCTAAAGCAATGCAATCCTGCTCATCTCTTATGCGTCCGGTACTACCGCCATTATCAGTAGTGGCTACAATCGCGGTTAAGTGATTACATAAGGGTTTGATAGCACTTAATACTTGCGCTAATCCGTGACCACCACCGATACACACTATTTTCATAGCTATGCCTTTATGTGTTTATTTATATTAATAAAGCAGAAATCATTCCATCCTGCCAAAAAAAATAACTCAATGATTTATATTAAATTTTGTTCTATATTAATTAGTCATAACATCGATTTTGATATTCTTTGCAAAACGCGATGCATTTTAGCTGAGGGAGTGGGTATGCAACGTAATGAATTAATTACTATTACGCAGTTGCAAAGGCAGTTAGCGTTATTGCATCAGTGTGATGATGAAATTGATATTTTAGCGACTATCTCAGCGTTACTGCAGCCGCTACTGCGATACCAAGATTGCATTGTTTTAAAAAAAACACATAATCACTTCTTAACTGTTGGCACATCGAACATCGATTTTGATGAGAAAATATGGCCGCCATGCACTGCATTTTTACAGGCACTCGAAAGCGGTTATTCATTTAGCCATAACCCATCGGCAGAACAACTATTTGCTACGTCAAAAAAGATCAATAGCCGCGATATAAAAACAGCGCTGTTAATAGGAATTAACACAACAAGCGAGCAGTGCTTGTTTATTTTCACTCATGTGAATAACAAAAATAATGATGAGATTATAGTCTCACAGCTAATAAAGGTATTTCTTCAGCAAGCATTTCATGCTTTTTTACAGTTAAATAAATTACATGCCCACACTCAACAGTCGGTTTTATTGCTCGATAAATTTTCACAGCTTTCTACTTTATTTAAAGAATTAGCGAGAGAGTGGTTTTGGCGAACTGAGCCCGATATGACATTTATTAGCGTTAATAATCTTGAAAGAGAAGACAATACCTATGCGCAAATTTTTATTAATAAAAGCATAGAGTCTTTGCGCACTAAAAATGAGCAAAAAAATACACAAAAATGGCAAGCCTTCGCAGCATTATTGGCAGAGCATGAGGATTTTAGTGGGTTTGAGTTTGAAGTTAACTCACCCACTCCTTTATGGGTTTCGCTCAATGGTAAGTCACAATTTGACGAGCAAGGAAACTTTATTGGTTACTTAGGTATCGCTAAAGATATCACCATTTCAAAAGAGCGAGAAACAGCACTTGAAAATGAAAAACTAAAAGCAGAGGAAGCCAGTAAAACAAAAACAAAATTTTTAACCATTATGTCGCATGAAATAAGAACACCCATGAATGCGATTATGGGGATGATCGAGTTATTAATAGACACCGACCTGACTCAAGAGCAACGCCAATGGCTAGATTACGCAAATTCGAGTGCAGATATTCTGTATGGATTAATCACCGATGTATTGGATTTCTCAAAAATTGAATCAGGAACCATATTAATCGCCAACAAACCCTTAAATGTAAAACTGCTTATCGAGAATATCGTCGGACAGTTGCATATAATTGAAGACAGTGAAGATATTATTTTTTCAGTTTCGATTAATGATGATATTCCCACTTTTATAATGGGGGATGAGTTTAGATTAGGGCAGATACTGTTTAATCTTATTGGCAATGCGTTTAAGTTTACCCACTCAGGACACATTGCATTATGTGTAAGCATTGTCGATGACAACTTAAAATTCACTATTGAAGATTCAGGAGTGGGTATTGCAAAAAAAGATCTGGTCTTTATATTTCAGCCATTTCGACAAGTTAATGAAGGAATAAACAGAAAAAACGAAGGCGTTGGACTGGGACTGAGTATTTCAAAAAACCTAATCGAACTTATGGGTGGCTCTATTAGTGTAGAAACACAATTAGGATTAGGTAGTAAGTTTACGATTATACTGCCATTTAAAGAAGCAGCTATTAATGAAATTAAACCTGAGCTCTCATCACAGCAGCCAGAATTATCAGTTCTTGTTGCTGAGGATAATAAAACCAATCAAGTACTCATAAAGGCATTCTTACAAAAGCTAAATCATAAAGTCACTATTGCTAATGATGGGGTAGAAGCAATTGAGTTTATGAAACTCAAACACTTCGACTTAATTTTAATGGATATCATGATGCCAACCATGGATGGTTTAACCGCAACACAGCATATCCGTAATGAGCTGTTAAGTGACATTCCAATTTTTGCACTGACAGCCAATGCCTCAACCGATGACAAGGCATCGTGCTTTAAAGTAGGTATTAATAAAGTACTTACCAAGCCTATTAAGTTTGAAACCTTAAAAGCGTCTCTAAGTACGCTTTTATAAGCGGTAATAAAAAAGGGCATAATTACACGTAATTATGCCCTTTTTTTAATTTATAGCTTGTTACTCGATATTTTGGATCTGCTCATTGAGTAGCGGTCTAGACCCTCAAAAAATCAATAAGTTACCGAAAAGAAACCGTTCAAAAATGCCTGTTTGCCCACCAAACTGCCCACCACTTGCCTATGGCTTTTACTAAATCTTAGTGGTTAGCAATGGAAAAACAGTGTCGTTTTTATGCTGCTGTTAGAGCTAAAACATAGCAGTTTTGAAGGGCTTTATCGAGTAATTTTTTCAACACTTTATTTAATAATGGATACAATAATATCCACTTTATGTTTATTTCGCTATAATGGATATGACTGTATCCATTTGGCCTTTGCGGATGAAATTTACCTTACTTGATGATACCGATGTAAGCCACGCCTATGCGGCTTATTTACGTGAGTTACGAAAGCAGGCAAAGCTGTCACGAGCGGCGCTTGCTGAGCGAAGCTGCGTACCTGCGGCCACCATTAAGAAATTTGAGCTGACCGGGCAAATTTCATTTCGCCAATTGCTGTTGCTATGGCAGACCCTTGATTCGCTAGAGAGGCTCTATCAACTCACACAACCTAGCAAAGAACGGGTCACTATGCCCTCTAGTATTGATGAGGTGCTAAAAGATGAGTTTTAAACCCATTCAAAAACTCGCCGTGACTCGCACCTTAAGTTCAGGTGAGCAGGTTGCAGTAGGGGTCTTGGCGCAGAATCGGCAAGGCGTTTTTTTTCAGTATGCAGACAGCTATTTGCAGCAGTTTGGCAATTTATCACCGTTTACCTTGCAAGCGAATACGCTAGTTCAAGCCGCACCTAAAGCGCCGCACCAAGGTGTACATGGCGTATTTGGAGATTGTTTGCCCGATGGCTGGGGCATGTTGTTACAAGATCGTATTTTCCGGCAAAAGGGCATCCTACCTAATCAATTAACGGCGATGGATAGACTGGCCTTTGTCGGTGATAAAGGCATGGGAGCGCTGTCTTTTTCTCCGGTGTCTGAGTTTTCAGCCACGACATACGCGGACATTGATTTAGCAACCTTGGGCTTAGAAGCACAAACGCTGTTCGATGCTTCGATGTCAGATTATATGGATGATAATCACGATGAGTTAGATGGGCATACGCAACAAGTGTTGGCCGCATTAGTCGCCGGTGGTAGTTCGGGTGGAGCAAGGCCCAAGGCGCAGATTTATATGCCTGCAGGGGAAACTCAGCATTGTCGAACCTTTGCTCAGCCTAGAGATGAGGCTTGGCTGGTGAAGTTTACCTCGAAAAATCTCGCGCTCGGCCATGAAGAAGGTTTGTGCGAGGCAGTTTATTTACAAATGGCAGAACTTGCTAAGTGTCAACCGCCGCAATGGCAACTCATTGAAGCACCAACTACAAGCGGTGCGTCTGCTTGGTTGGCGCTTAAGCGTTTTGATTATGTCACTGAACAGGCCGACTTAGGCAGAAAGCGCAGTGCAGGTCGATTGCATATGCACAGCGCTTGCGGGCTGCTGGATGCAGACTTTCGAACGCCAAGTTTAGATTACATTGATTTAATTAAAGCCAGCCGTCAGTTGTGTAAATCGCCAGCGGCTGGACAGCTGCAATTTCGCCGCGCCATTTTTAATCTGCTGTCGTCTAATCAAGACGACCACAGTAAAAACTGGGCGTTTTTGCAAGCGGATGACGGTCAATGGGATCCTGCCCCTTTTTACGATGTTACCTACAGCCCGCATCCATTCAACGAACACGCCACTGCTTTCGGCGGTTATGGCAAAGCGCCATCGCTTAAGGTGATGCAAAAACTTGTTACTAGTGCTGGCTTTGCGAATTGGAATGATGCAAAGCAAGTTATTGAAGAAGTCGCAGAAGCCATCAGCCAGTTTACGTATCTGGCACAGCAGCAAGGGATCAGTAAAACAACAGTGTCTGCGATTGCTAAGACATTGGAGCAGCGTAAACAAGAAAATGCAGCGCTTTTTCTATAACGATTTTGTTAAAACAAACTTTTCAATTCACCATAAATAGATAGCAAGGTCATCGTGAGCGAATATCAATACTATAAATTTGAGCGTCTGGATGGGTATTTAGATGCTAAAGCACGTCAAGCACTCAGGGCCATTTCAAGCCGTGCCGAGATCAGCGCTACGTCCTTTCAGGTGTATTACACCTACAGTGACCTAAAGGCGGAACCTTCTGAGCTGATATTAAAATACTTTGATATTGGTTTTTACTATGCCGATTGGGGCTCAATCGATGTATACATCAAGCTACCAGCAGGAACGCTTCCAGATGCGTTACTTGGCTTTTCAAGTGATGGACTTCATGTTCACGAAAACGATGAGTGGCAGTTACTGATTTTTTCCCTTGAGGAGTATGACGAATATTTTGACGATGAGCATGCCGACGAATTTTTCCAGCATTTAGCTGGGTTACGCAGCGGGTTAATGCAAGGGGATTGGCGCCTTGTGTACTTTATGTGGCTCAAAGCGTTTGATTTTAATGATGGCGTTGAGCGAGTGCCGTTAATTCAATTCGATTTTGAGCACCTCAGTGAAGAGGAGCAGGCGTTTGCTGCGCTGTATGGTATTCCCTTAGCATTGGTTAAGGCGCTCGCCATGGTGCTGAGCGAACAACCCAGTCACCAAGCCAAACAAACTCAGCTTACGCTTGATGCGTGGATCCATAATCTCTCGCAAGCAGAGAAAGACACGCTATTACGCACGTTGTTTGAGCAAGGCCAGCTAACCCGTCACCAAGCCTTAGCGCTGACGCGAAAAGAACCCGCTAACACAGACGAGATCTATCAATACTGGTTAACCTCCGCCGTCATTTCTCCTTTCATTGAGCAAGCGCAAAGTCAATTACAGCAAGAGCAAGCCGCAGCACTCGCAAAAAAATTAGCTATCGAAAAAGCAGAAAAAGAAAAAGCGTTGACGGATGTTTACAATCGGCGTGAGCACTACTGGCAGCAAGCACAAGAGCAAGCGGATCGCACTTGCGCCAGTGGTTACGATGCGGCATCACGCTATTTGCATCAGCTGTTTGAGGCCTATCAGTTCAAAGCGGATGAAGCAGTGTTTGAACAACGCTTTGAGCGCTTTGTTGTGGCGAATAATAGCCGTAAAGCGCTGTTAAATCGGTTGAGTGATTTGCTTAAACGATGAGGCAAGAGACTGGCCAAATGACGTTAGCAAAAAACTGATTGAGGGTTAATGGAAGGTTGTAAGCCCGCCAAAAGGTTTACAGATTGTTACCCATAAAGTCACTTTGTGTAGACCTCTAACCTCTGCATTAGCCCGTTCAGTAAAAATACACAGATGAGCACTTCACTTGAATTCCACACTTTAACGCGCAGAAAAGTGTGGAATTATACATTTCTATGCGCATAAAAGTGTAATTCGCAACCTTTGGCGTTCAGGGATCCATTTCATCGCCTTGGCCAACGCGCAAGCTAAACCTAAAGGTGGGATATAAATCCAATTATATTGAGTAAAGTAGGAATATAGTCCCACATGTAAATTGTTGGAGTTGCTTGGGATTCAAAGTTGGACTATATTCCCATTAACGGTTAAATAGTGGGAATATAGTCCCTTTGGTTGGTGATATGGCTAAGCGTGACTTACACAATGTACTGTTTCCGAAGCAGCGAAAAATCCTGACGCATTTTGGTGAAGACTTGCTGTTGGCGATGAAACGACGTGGTTTTACCAAAAAGCTACTGTGTGAACGTACTGGTTTTGATCATAAAACCGTGAATAAAGTCTTCGCCGGTGATCCGGGCGTTGCCATAGGCACTTACTTAAAAGTGATGGCCGTTCTTGGCATGGAAAGCAACTTTGCAGAAATGGCCGCTCATGATGAAGTGGGTATCAAGCTGCAAAACATAAAATTGCTGGAAGGTTCAAAATGAGCCGTGAAATCGTCGAAGTCTATGCCGACTGGCAGCCAATTGAAGCGCCTTTGCTAATTGGGCTGCTTGCTTACAGTGATTCAAGCCGAGGTGGCGTATTTAGTTTTGCCTACGATAAAGCATTTTTAACCTCAGCCTATCGCTTGCAAATTGATCCAATCCTAACGCTTCACTCCGGTGAACTCTATAACGATGAAGCCGATAAAAACTTTCGCGCATTTCTTGATTCATCGCCTGATAGATGGGGGCGTATTTTAATGCAGCGGCGTGCGGCGATTGAGGCGCGCAAAGGCATTCGAGCAACAAGTCGATTAAACGAATTGGATTACCTGCTGGGCGTACATGACTCTTATCGGATGGGGGGGATTCGATTTAAGCGAGTAGGCTCGGATGCTTTTTTGGACGACAACTCTGAGTTTGCTGCGCCACCAATGGCTTCTTTGCGAGAGCTAGAGCACGCAGCAATGCAGATTGAAAAAGACGATAACATCGACAGTGACGAGTATTACCGCTGGTTGAAAATGCTGATTTCACCAGGATCATCATTAGGTGGTGCAAGACCCAAGGCTTGTGTCACAGATGAACAAGGCCACTTGTGGATTGCCAAGTTTCCCAATTTAAATGATACCCATGACGTGGGCGCGTGGGAGATGGTCTGTTATGAATTGGCTCTGGCGGCAGGTGTTGACATGTATCCAAGTGAGATCAGGCAATTTTCATCACAGCACCATACCTTTTTAACAAAACGGTTTGATCGCGACGGTGAAAAGCGGCTGCATTTTTCATCGGCTATGACACAGCTTCAATACTATGATGGTGAACAATCTCACGGTGCCAGCTACTTAGAGATTGCTGAATTTATTTCCAATTGTGGTGCACAAACCGAAGCTGATTTAGCACAGTTATGGCGTCGAATTGTGTTTAATATTGCAGTGTCCAACACGGATGATCACCTGCGTAACCATGGCTTTTTATTAACGAAGAATGGTTGGAAGTTATCACCCGCTTATGATTTAAACCCGATAGTGGGTAAGCATGGCCTGCATCTGAATATAACCGATGCAGACAACACTTTAGACTACCAATTAGCCTTTGACGTAAAAGACTTCTTCAGACTTTCGCAAACCCAAGCCACGCAAATTTACGATGAAGTATTAATTGCGGTTAAGCAATGGCAAACCGTTGCTAAGCGGCTAGGGATCAGCCGAGCGGAGCAAGCCATGAAACAATCAGCGTTTAACGTTTAATGAGTCAGTGAAACTATATTTTCATTTTTAATCAGATAAAGAAGTTTTAGTTTCACTTTATGCTTTGCCTCATACTCCATGTGTTTTAACACTTCGCTCATCCGTTGGGCACCAGGGGCAGATTGGGCAAAGCCTTAGTTCACGCCACTTAGCCGCACACTAACCCTGCCCACAGAGCATTTATTGTTTTGGCACTATCTACAAACTGGGGCAGCTAGCTACCTGTACCCTCAGAAAGCTGCACGATCTGGGCATTTATCTGCCTACTGCGTCCGATTAGTACTGGCAAACTCCTAACTGAACTTAACAGATCAGTGAGGAAGCAAACGATGAACCCAACTACACAATTACCCACAAACTCAGTACACCCAGCGCGTCAGCAGCGGATTTTGCGCTTGCCCGAGGTAAAGGCCAAAACAGGCTTTGGCCGCAGTACCATTTATGCCCTGATGGCCAGCGGTGAATTTCCCCGTTCCATTCGCATTGGTGCGCGTGCCGTGGGCTGGTTAGAAAGCGATATCGACCAGTGGATTGAAACCCGCCGTATCGGTGCTGCTTATGGCCGTGGATAAACCATCAGCATCAACCCCGTTACCTGCCAGTGATATGCATAGCAACGAGCCAACATTACCGCCTGGTTTTGCCTATAACGCGCAAAACTGGCTGGTGATGCAACCAGCAGGGCAAGATAGCCCTGTTAAAATCTGTTCTTGGCTGCAAGTAGCTGCTCGTACTCGCGATCCACAAGGGGACAACTACGGCTATTTATTACACTGGTTAGACGATGACAATCGCCATCGCTACTGGGCTATGCCAGCAGAACTATTGGCCGGAGACGGCAGCGAGTACCGTCGGATATTACTCAGCCGAGGCATGCGCCTAAGCAACAGTGTCAAAGCGCGGCAGTTGCTCTCGCTGTTTATTCAACAAATGGGCGAACTGGCTACGCAAAAGGCTATCAGCGTGAACTGTATTGGTTGGCATCACCACGCTTATGTGCATCCGCGCCTCACCTTTTACCCAAGCGAACACAGCAACAACCCGCGTATGGTGCTGCAAACCATGCACCCGATAGAAGGCTTTATTCAACAAGGCAGTAGCGACAGTTGGCGGCAGCACGTTGGTCGTTATTGTCTGGATAACCCGCTATTAATTGTTGGTGTTTGTGCTGCGCTGGCTGCGCCTTTGTTGCATTTGTGCGGGGTGGATGGTTTTGGTTTACACCTCTTCGGAGCCAGCAGTACTGGTAAAACCGCAGCGCTGTATCCAGCATTATCGGTGTGGGGCGAACCCAATCAACTGCGCCACAGTTGGCGTGCCACGGCCAACGGTTTAGAAGGCACAGCATTAGCGCATAACGATGCCTTGCTGGCGCTCGACGAAATGGGCGAAGTTGACCCCAAGGAAGCAGGCGATGTCGCTTATATGCTTGCCAATGGGCAAGGTAAAACCCGTGCAGGCAAATACGGTGAAATGCGCTTACCCGCCCGTTGGCGTTTGGTGTTTTTATCTACTGGCGAAGTGACGCTCGAAAGTCACCTTGCCAGTATCGGTAAGCGCGTAAAAGCCGGTCAGCAAGTGCGCGTGATTGATCTCAGTGCCGATGCTGGAGCGCAAATGGGCGTGTTTAACCAGAGCCATGGTATGAATGCCGCCGATTTAGCCGATCATCTTAAACAGCAAAGTCGCCAACATTACGGCAGCTTGTCCTTGGACTGGTTACGGTATTTAACGCAGCACGGCGCACAGGTGCGACCCGTTTTCCAAAACGTACGCCAACACTTTTTAGCCAGCTTGCCTGTCGAGGCAGACGGCCAAGTGCGCCGGGTCGCCGAAAAGTTTGCCGTACTGGCTAGTGCTGGGTTGTTAGCCATTCAAGCCAAAGTACTCGATTGGCCAACCCAAAGTGTCGAAGCCGCCTGCTTAAATCAGCTTAACCAATGGATACTTGCTCGCGGTGGTGTAGCCGCCAATGAAGATCAACAAGCCATTCGCCAAGTGCGCAGCTTTATTGAGCAGCATGGCGAAAGCCGCTTTACGCCTAAACAAATCGGTTACAGCAGCCAAGTACGCCAACGAGCAGGGTGGATAGATGTCACCGGCCCACAAACCCTCTACCTGTTTTACCCAACTGGCTGGCGTGAAGCCACCGAAGGCCTAAGCCCAGATCGCGCCGCCAAAGCGCTGATGGCCGCAGGTTACCTAATCCCCGATGGCAACCGACCACAGCGAAAAGTCAGCCTGCCCGACAACACCCGCCCACGAATGTACTGTGTTAAAGGCAGCATCTTGGATGACTAAAAAGGCGATGAATCCTATGTAGGCTTGTCGCCTTGCAGTGCACCGCCAGTCAACCTAAAGGCTGGGCTAGGATTAAAGGCTAAGGCAGACAATACCGCTAGAGGCATTCCCGTGAACCGTTAGCGTACCAACAACCAGCACCGAACGAATAACAAATTCGCTCAATTATTTGGTTTTAACTCAAATAAGTTGAGAATAATCATAATCGTGGTAGGGTAAGCAACAGTGAAAAATCCCCAAGTTTATGGTTAAGAAAACACCGTGGAGAGAGCATGATCCGCTGCCACCTAGCCCGATTAATGGGTGAGAGAAAAATGCGCATTAGCGACGTGATGCGAGAAACCGGCCTCAGCCGTACCACCGTCACGCTACTGTACAAAGAAACCGCGCTCAAGGTGGACTTAGAGGCGCTCGATAAGCTGTGCGAGTTATTTAACTGCCCTCTAAGCGATTTGCTTGAGCAGGTTCCTAATTAAAACGACTACAAGGAATGTTATGGCCTTCAATACTAATAAATTTAATGAAGATAGCCGAGTAAAAATCCCTGCTATTCTTCATTTAATGCGTCTAGGTTATAAGTACCTGTCACTTAAAGGGCAAAGCTGGGATCTCGACACCAATATCTTCCCTGACGTATTCAAAGCCGCTATCGGCAAAATTAACCCTGGTATTGAAGATGCTGAAGCTGGTCGTTTGCTAGAAGATGTTAAACTACTGCTGGATAACGAAGACCTAGGTAAAGCCTTTTTTGAGCGCCTGTCAGAACGTTCAAATACCAAGCTGATCGATTTTGAAAACTTCAATAACAATACCTTCCATGTTGTTACCGAGCTAACGTGCCAAAACGGTGATGAAGAGTTCCGCCCAGATATTACGCTGCTTATCAATGGCATGCCGTTAGTGTTTATCGAGGTGAAGAAGCCAAATAATCGCGAAGGTATCTTGGCCGAGCGCGACCGCATCAACAAACGCTTTCAAAACCCTAAGTTCAAGCGCTTTGCCAACATCACCCAGTTTATGATTTTCTCCAATAACATGGAGTACGACGACGGCGACCCAGAACCCGTGCAAGGTGCCTTCTATGCCAGTAGTTCTTACCATAAGCCGGTATTTAACTATTTCCGCGAAGAAGAAATCTTAAACTTAACCGCCCTGTTGAAGCAGGTATCGGATGATGACGAGCTAAAAGTCTTAAAAGACAACAATCTGGAAGTGATCCGCAGTAACCCAGAGTTCCAGACCAACAAGCAGCCCGATCGCCCAACCAACCGCATTTGTACCTCTTTACTCAGTCGTGAGCGTTTAGCCTTTATTTTGCGTTACGCATTGGCCTATGTGTCTGAGTCAGACGGGTTACAAAAACACATCATGCGTTACCCGCAGTTGTTTGCCACCAAAGCTATTGAACAAAAGCTAAGCGAAGGCGTTAAAAAAGGTATTATTTGGCACACCCAAGGCAGTGGTAAAACCGCCCTAACGTTTTACAACGTGCGCTTTTTAACTGACTACTTCCAAAAGCAGCAAGTTATTCCTAAGTTTTACTTTGTTGTTGACCGCTTAGACCTACTGCAACAAGCGCAGCGTGAATTTACCGCCCGTGGTTTAACCGTTCACACCATCAACTCGCGGGATGCCTTTACGCGTGACATCAAAGCCACACAGGTGATCCACAACCATTCTGGCAAGCCAGAAATCACCGTGGTAAATATTCAAAAGTTTAAAGATGACCCAGATGTAGTCAGCACCAAAGACTATAACGTAACGATCCAGCGCGTGTATTTTTTAGATGAAGTACACCGCAGCTATAACCCCAAAGGCAGTTTTTTGGCCAACTTGAGTCAGTCAGACAGCAACGCCATCAAAATTGGCCTAACTGGCACGCCGCTATTGGGGGATGACTACAACTCACGAGCCTTGTTTGGTGATTACATTCACAAGTACTACTACAACGCGTCTATTGCCGACGGCTACACCTTGCGCTTAATTCGAGAAGAGATCAGCACCCAATACAAAATCGAATTGCAAAAAGCCCTTGAAGAAGCCGAAGTGAAAATGGGCGATGTCGATCGCAAGCTGATTTACGCCCACCCAAGCTTTGTTGAGCCCATGCTGACTTACATCGTAAACGACTTTGAAAAAAGCCGTGGCGCATTAAACGATGCAACCATTGGTGGCATGGTTATTTGCGACAGCTCAGATCAAGCCAAGCAGATGTTTGAAATCTTCAATGGCGTTTATGCCGATGCACCTATTCTGCCGCAAACATCCAATTCAAATAGCCAAGTACTCGAAGTCGCTGAGCCTGCGCCAACCAGTTATGCAGAGTCTGCTAAACAAGCACAAAAGGTAAAAAACGCGGCCCTGATTCTGCACGACATCGGCACCAAAGAAGAGCGCAAAAACTGGGTGGAAGACTTCAAAGCAGGCAAAATCGACTTTTTGTTTGTTTATAACATGCTACTCACTGGCTTTGACGCCAAACGCTTAAAAAAGCTCTACCTTGGCCGGGTGATTCGCAAGCACAACTTGCTGCAAGCGCTCACGCGAGTTAACCGAACCTACAAAGATTTTCGCTACGGTTATGTGGTGGATTTTGCTGATATTCGTAAAGAGTTTGATGCCACCAACAAGGCCTATTTCGACGAATTACAGTCAGAACTGGGCGATGAGATGGAGCACTACTCGCACCTGTTTAAATCTAAGGAAGAGATCAAGCAAGAAATCGAGCATATCAAAGACGTACTGTTCCGTTTTGATACCGACAACATGGAAGAGTTCTGCAACCAGATCAGCCAAATACAAGACCGCGATACCGTACTAGCACTCAAAAAAGCCTTAGCCGATGCACGCAGCTTGTATAACTTGATCCGCTTGCAAGGTGAGTATGACTTTCTCGATGAACTGGATTTTGCCAAGCTCAATGTGCTTTACCGTGAAACCAGTAATCACTTGGATTTACTCAATCTTAAAAACGATCTAGAAAGTGGCGAAGACACCAGTAACCTGCTCAATCGCGCCTTAGAAGACGTGATCTTCAAGTTTGTAAAAATCGGCGAAGAAGAGTTGGTACTGGCCGACAAGCTGAAAAACACCCTGCGCCAAACCCGCGAAGCACTGGCTAGCAACTTTGACCAGCAAGACCCACAATTTATCAGCTTAAAAGAAGAGCTAGAGCGCCTGTTTAAGAAGAAAAACTTAAGCGAAGTCACGCAGGATGAAATGGTTGCCAACATCGACACACTGAATAAAATTCACGACCGCGTTAAAGAGCTGAACCGCCAAAACAACCAATTAAGGCAAAAATACCTCGGCGATGCCAAATACACCCGTATTCACAAGCGCTTACAAGAGCGCCAGCAAAGCCGAAGCGATATTAGCGAATCAGAACGCAAAATTTTTGAGGCATTGGCAGGCGTGAAACAAGATGCCGACGAGCAAGTGCTCAACAACAGCCAAGTGCTCGACAACGAAAGCTACTTCGAACGGCAAATGATGCCGCTGGTGATTGGCCGCTTTATGAAAGAACAGCAAATCAAACTTAACGCCGACGCCTCGCGTTACATTAACCACCTCGTCGTCGCAGAATATT
Organism: Pseudoalteromonas sp. MQS005; assembly: GCF_001661605.1. Taxonomy (NCBI): domain Bacteria; kingdom Pseudomonadati; phylum Pseudomonadota; class Gammaproteobacteria; order Alteromonadales; family Pseudoalteromonadaceae; genus Pseudoalteromonas; species Pseudoalteromonas sp. MQS005. The sequence continues at coordinate 48,937 of NZ_LYRQ01000022.1, forward strand.
TAAAAGAATTTAATACCGGCAGCCAAGCGTGGTAATGCGGTAAAATCGAATAGGAAATAAATAGAAAATGGTTGAATTAGAATTTCAGCAAAAAACCAAAACCTTAATTGATAGCTTAAAAAGCATCTGTGCCAACTATGGTTTAGGTAACGACGGTAACGAATTTAAAATCATTACCCAAACCTTTTTGTACAAGTTTTTAAACGACAAGTTTGCCTTTGAAGCGAAAAAGCTCGACGATAATATTGCCAAAGCCGATAAGTGGGAAGAAGCACTGGCAGCCATGAGCGAAGACGACCTCGATATGCTGCAACTGCAAATGGGCGGCGATACCGCACGGTTAAAGCCGCAGCACTTTATTAGCTACCTGTTTAGCCAACAAAACGCGCCGGACTTTGCCAAACTGTTTGATGACACCTTAATCGATATCGCCATCACCAATAACGATGTATTCGCGGTAAAAACCGATGGTGGCGCAAAAGTGGTGCTGTTCGACCGCATCAGCCAATACATTGCTGACGATTCAAAACGCGACGCCTTCTGCCGCGCCATTATCAATAAACTGGTTGAGTTCAGCTTTGAGCGTATCTTCACGCAAAAATTCGACTTCTACGCCACCATCTTTGAATACCTGATCAAAGACTACAACAGCAACTCGGGCGGCAAATACGCCGAGTATTTTACCCCCCATGCGGTAGCGCGCATTATGGCGGAGATTTTAGTGCCACAAGCTGAGCGAGGTACCGTACGCAATGTTGCCTGTTACGATCCATCGGCAGGTTCGGGTACTTTGTTAATGAACGTGGCGCACGCCATTGGTGAAAACCGCTGTAGTATTTATACGCAAGATATTTCGCAAAAATCCTCGAACCTGCTGCGTTTAAACCTGATCTTAAATAACCTGGTGCACTCAATCCCCAATGTGATCCAAGGTAATACGGTGCTTCATCCTTACCATAAAGATGGCAAAGAGTTAAAACGCTTTGACTATATTGTTTCCAACCCGCCGTTTAAGCTCGATTTCAGCGACTTTAGAGATGAGCTAGACAGCAAGGAAAACAAAGAACGCTTCTTTGCTGGTATTCCTAAAGCACCGGCGAAAGCAAAAGACAAAATGGCGATCTACTCGCTGTTTTTACAACACATCATTGCCTCACTTAAACCAAACGGCAAAGCAGCAGTCGTGGTGCCAACGGGGTTTATTACCGCCCAATCCGGTATCGACAAAAAAATCCGTGAGCACTTGGTGAAAAACAAAATGCTGGCGGGTGTTGTTTCTATGCCATCCAACATCTTCGCCACTACCGGCACCAACGTATCCATTCTGTTTATCGATGCCAGCAACGATGGCGATGTAGTACTGGTGGACGCCTCCAACTTGGGCGAAAAAGTTAAAGATGGTAAAAACCAAAAAACCGTATTAACAACAGCAGAAGAACAACAAATTATTGATGTGTTTAACGCCAAAGAAACCATCGAGGATCTATCGGTAGCGGTGAGTTATGACGACATCGAAGCCAAAAACTTCAGCTTGAGTGCAGGCCAATACTTTGATGTCAAAATCGAATATGTGGATATTACCCCAGAACAGTTTGCTGAAAAGATGCAGGGCTTTACCAGCAACTTGGATAGTCTGTTTAATCAGTCTCGTGAATTGGAAACGGAGATTAAAAAGCAATTGGCGGGGTTGAAGTATGAGTGAGTATCGCCTTAAAGATTTAGTTAAAATTAAAAACGGTCGAGATCATAAAAGCCTTGCTGATGGTGTCTACCCTGTTTATGGCAGTGGTGGCTTAATGAGAATGGTGGATAGTTATCTGTATGATAAGCCGAGCATTTTACTCCCACGAAAAGGCACTCTGAATAACATTCAGTATTCAGACCAACCGTTTTGGACAGTAGATACCCTTTACTACACCGAAATTAATCAAAACAAAGTTGATGCTTATTACCTTTACTATTACTTAAAGTTGTTAGATTTAAATTCTTTATCTAGCGGTACAGGTGTGCCGAGTATGACTTTTGGTGCTTACAATGGGATTAAGGTCAAACTACCTCAACTAGATATTCAGAAGAAAATTTCGACCTTGTTGCGTGCAATCGACAAAAAAATCGAACTCAACAACCGCATCAACGCCGAACTAGAAGCCATGGCCAAAACTCTGTACGACTACTGGTTTGTACAGTTCGACTTCCCCGACGACTCACCACAAGGCCAAGGCAAACCCTACAAAACCTCTGGCGGTAAAATGGTCTACAACCCAACCCTAAAGCGGGAAATACCGGAGGGGTGGGAAGTTGATACTTTATCAAGCTGGATAGCATCCGATAAAACGGGGGACTGGGGAAAGGAAGAACAGGAAGGAAACTACACCCTTCAAGTCGACTGTATAAGGGGGGCAGATATTAATGGACTAAACGGCAATGGGAAAATTGCGGCTCCTAATCGCTTTATCCTTGAAAAGAATGATCATAAGCTTTTAGCTCCATTTGACTTGGTAATAGAAATTTCTGGTGGCAGTCCAACTCAGTCTACAGGGCGAATGGCTTATATAACTGATGATGTGTTAGACCGATTTACTCATCCATTAATTTGTTCAAATTTTTGTAAGGCAATATCCCTTCGTAATAAAGACTTATTCTATTGTTTTGCTTACCTTTGGAACGACCTATATGGCAATGGAGTATTGTTTGGATGGGAAGGGAAAACAAGCGGAATCAAAAACTTACTATTTGATTCATTTGTAACCAAGCACCAAGTACCCATTCCACCTATGGGTTTAGCGAAGCAATTTTTTGATTTCGCAGCTCCACTTGAACAACAGAAGCAAACTCTTCTTAAAGAGAATGCTAGGTTAGAGTCATTACGAGACTGGCTTCTCCCCATGCTAATGAACGGCCAAGTCACCGTTGGGGAGGCAAGCTAAAATGTTAAACCCTAACACCCCACCGCTTAATCAGGAGGCAGCATGAAATTTAACTTTGCACACTTAGGCGGTATTGATAAAGGCACCGTTGAACTGGGCGATTTAACCGTGATTTGTGGCCCCAATAATATGGGTAAAACCTATATTAGCTATGCCATCTATGGCTTGTTACGTCATTTTAAACAGTGGATTGATTTGTCGGTCTCCCGTGAGCGTTTAGCGCCGTTGGCAATCGGGGCTGCAAATGGCTAAAGACCTAACCGCATCATCACATGACCGTCAAAATATCCTTAACAACCGCTACGCCCTGCAACAAGCCGAGCAGCACTTAGGTTTGGGTGGTGTGAACTTTGAAGGTGAAACGGTATTCACCAAGGCACAGGTAGTTGCCTTGTATGACGTTACAGACCGTACTATTGAGCGCTACTTATCTAGCCATGCCGATGAGTTAAAAAGCAACGGCTACCAGGTGCTAAAAGGTAAAAAGCTAAAGGAATTCAAGACGATACTTTCTGGTACCGACATCAATGACGGTACCAAAACCACCGCGCTGGGTTTGTTCAGTTTTCGTGCAGTGCTCAACATAGGGATGTTACTAACAGAAAGTGAACCCGCACGCCTTTTGCGTTCACGTCTGCTGGATATTGTCTTGGATGTAATGGCTGAGCGTGTGGGTGGTCATACTAAGTTTATTAATCAGCGTGATGAAAATTACCTTGTCTCTGCTCTGCAAGAAGAAAACTACCGCCGCCAGTTCACTGATGCATTGGATAAGTACGTAGAGGTCAATAAGTGGACGTATGCACGTTTTACAAACTTGATCTATCAAAGCATTTTTCATGAGAATGCTGCTGAATATAAAAAGGTTTTAAACCTTGCAACGAAAACCAATATCCGCGAGACCCTATATTCAGAAGTGCTTAATCTGATTGCCAGCTACGAATCAGGCATTGCTCATGAACTAGAGCAAGCCAGCAATAAATTAGGCCGCAAGCTTTCGCAGAAAGAGGCGGAGGGTCTGTTTGCGAGTTTCGAAAGCCATCCTCTGTTTAAACCACTGATTTTGGATGCCAGAACTAAAATGGCCAGTCGCGATTTGTGCTTCCGTGATGCCTTGCATGAAAAGCTGGAAGCTTACATTCAATCGGTACCCGAAGCTGATTTTGATCGCTTCTTGGGTGAGAAGAGCCGTTCTTTGGAAGAGCAATTGAGTGATCCAGAAACATTGGCCGTACTCAAACGCTTGAAAGATCGATAAGCAAAGGAATGTGGCTATGAGCGATTCTACAGACACAGGCTTACGGTTCTTCTATTTCGATGTGGCGCATGCGATTGGCGTTCACGATTGGATCATAGAGCATTCTGGCGGGCTAGCAGGCACCAAAGACGTTGGTCAGTTAGCCAGCCCCTTAGAACACATACAAAATGACTGCTATTACCCAGAATTGGAGGACAAGCTGACTCACTTGGTATTCTCCATTAATAAAAACCATGCTTTTAATGATGGCAATAAACGATCATCTTTGGTGTTAGGCGCTTATTTCCTTGAACTAAACGGTTTTGACTATGTGGTAAAACGCTTTGCCAAAGAAATGGAAAACATCGTCGTTTGGGTTGCAGATAACGTGATCGACAAGGATCTATTACGTCAGATCATCAGCTCAATACTTTATGACGACGATTATCCAGAGTCCGTTAAATTGGCTATATTTGAAGCGATCGAAGCAGCTAAAGATTACTAACCATTTCGTGGATCATCACGAGATGGTACGAGTATATGGCCATTTAGCATTGTTAATATTAAAATCGCACCAACAACACCCCTCCCGCTACCCTTTAGAACAGCGCCCTGTGAGGGGTTACTCGTTTCTGGGGCTTGTGATTTCGGGTAGTTTTTAAGAGATAAGCCCCAGTCTTAACGGCGACTGAGGCGCAGCCACGAGCCAAAACACTAGGTAAAGGCTCAACCAGCTTTAAATAGCTTGAGTGAAATTGTGATTTTCTTCAAAACAAATATCAAGCTATTTAGCCTTGTTGTTGAGTTTCCTTCTCGTTACCAAAGCATTTGTTCGTAATCCACACATCATTCTCCGGCCCACAAAGGTGGTGCAGCAGCGCTAGATTGATCTGGTGGGTGATCACGTTGCCGTTTCGTTTTTGGCACTCTTTTTTCAAACCTTTCAGTAATAACCCCGTGCATGATTTGCCCACTTGCTCCGGCGAACTGGGCAGGCAAAAGGCGCGGTTTTGCTGTTTGGGGTGCAAGGTAGCGCGCTTTCCTGTTTTAGATAAAGGCGTAATGCACCAAAAGATACAGGCGTTGGCGCGCGTGTTTGCGAGCAATGTGTTGGTTTGACTCGTGCCATTCCTATCTGTCGGTAATAAATGTGCCGGCAACAAATGCGCTGCTAACAAAACTAGTCCGCCTTGCGCGTTGCCATCAATCTCAGGTAAAGGCAACCAAAACAGGTTTGGCCATTGCTCGGGGCTTTGCCATTTTTCTACGATCTCTTGTGCGCCAATGCTGCTCAGCCATTGGTGAATCGGGCAGCCTGGGTGCGCTTGTTTAACGCGCGGTAACTGATAGGTCAGCCAGCGGGTTAAACGTTCGGCGGCATTATCGCACTGGCTTAATGCTGGGTAGAGGGTAAACGCGCCATGCCCAACCAGTAAAGCGACCACCTGCTGTATCCATTCTCTATCCCAATCGTTACCACTTGCCCATAACACGTCACTTATCACCTTATTGGTTTTTCATGCCGTCTATTTTCAGTGGTCGGGTGCAGACGCGGTGGTGAATTAGATGAAAGAAATGGCCATCAAACTAACCAGTCAAATCGGTTTTTTATGATGACCTGTGCGCGGCTAACTGTTTGATATATACAGTCCAATACAGCGCTGTTTGGCGGCATTTGGCTAGTGCAAAAAATCGAGACGCCAAACGATCGTTTGCATTCTGGGTTAGAAAAAACAAACGGTTTGTACTTTGGATTCGAGGTTGGTTTAGAGTACAAAAAGTGCCAAACCTTGCTTTTTGCCAGTAATAGCAAGGCTTAGTAGCGTTGGATTTCAATCGAGACGCCAAACAGTGAATGGGCTAATTTCCCTGTTTGGCGTTTCGATCCAAAAGCCAAACGGATAGTGGTTTTGGCGTAAGGGGGTAAAGGCATGGGGAAGTGTTTGCGCGAACACGCGAATGATTGCCCTGTAAAACCAATCGACAAAAACGCCAACTTGGTTTATATTTTTAAAATTATTTTAGTTTTTATAAACCAGAGGTCTGTATGATTGGAGAGCGCATAAAACGAGCCCGTGCAGCCGCTGGCCTGTCGATGCAGGCCTTGGGTGAGCAAGTTGGTATTAGTGCCAACATGGTTAAAAAATACGAGCACGACCAGAGTATGCCTTCGTCGGGAGTTTTACTTAAATTAGCGACGGCTTTGTCGGTTCGTACTGAATACTTCTTTCGCTCAGCACAGGTGACTTTGGGTGAGGTGGAGTATCGTAAAAAAGCCTCAGCTTCAGCTAAGTTGCTAAAGAAGATTGAGTCCGATGTGGTTGACCAAGCTGAGCGCTGGTTAGCGCTTAAAAATGTATGGCCAAACTTCCCGATAGCGAGTTTTAACTACCACCCCGACGTTCCTGTTGTAAGCACTTTAGACGCAGTAGAACAGGTTGCTGCTAAAGTCCGTACTGATTGGCAGTTGGGTATGAATCCATTGCCAGACTTAATCGACTTGCTTGAGTCTAAAGGTATTCTGGTGATTGTCAGTAACGTACCCCAAGCCGATAAATTTGATGGGTTACAAGCCAAAATATCAGGGCAGCCAATTGTTGTTGTGTCCTCTCATTGGCCTGGTTGCCGTCAGCGGTTTACATTGGCGCATGAACTTGGCCACCTTGTTTTACATGGCTTACTAGATGAATCCATTGACGAAGAGATGGCCTGCAACCGCTTTGCTTCTGCGTTTTTACTGCCTGAAGTAGGCCTTTTTCAGCATCTAGGAGAGCGACGTTCGAACGTAGACCCCAAAGAGCTGTATTTCCTGAAACATGAATATGGCCTAAGCATGGCGGCTTGTTTGTATCGCAGTGCCGACCTTGGTGTGATCACCGAAGAGAAAAAACGCCAAATATTTATACAGTTCTCAAAAAACGGTTGGCGTAAGCAGGAGCCAGGGAATCCTTATCCACAAGAACAGACATTATTGTTTGAGCAGTTGGTTTATCGTGCATTGGCAGAGGGAATTGTTAGTGAATCCAAAGCCGCTGAGCTGTTACAGATGTCAGTAATGGCATTGCATAAGCAGCGTCAAATGTTGACTGAGGCGGTGTAAATGTATTTGTTGATCAGTGATGCCAATATTCTCATTGATCTCGAAGAAGGCCAATTATTAGAAGTCTTTTTCAATTTGCCTTACCAGTTCAAAGTTCCAGATGTGTTATTCCACGAGGAGCTAAGCGATCAACATGGCTATTTACTCGAGTTAGGGTTGTTGTTGGGTGAGTTAAGCCCGGAGTCTATGATGTACTCATTTGAACTGAGGCAAAAGTATGCTGGCCCTAGCATGAACGATTGCTTTGCACTTGCGTTGGCGAAACAAGAACAGTGTCCATTGCTAACTGGGGATATGGCGCTTAGGAAGGCGGCTGAAAAAGAAGCGATATTAGTTCAAGGTACGCTATGGGTTGTCGAGCAGCTCGTCACCCATAGTGTATTGTCAGTTGAAGAAGCTCAAGCTGCCTACGATAAAATGGCAAAAGCTGGTCGTCGCTTACCTTGGGCGCTTGCAAAACAGCGTTTAACCCAATTATAAACTTTGCATAGCCCCAATTGCCCCATTCCTTGGGGCGGTTCACATCCCTCTTATTCACCCTCTGAAGCTCGGCATATCAAGTGTTGCCCCATTGTCCCAACTGCCCACAGTAAGTGAGCAAATGGGGGCTTGTTAGTTTCGCCTGATGGGCTTTTTCGGCATGCGGCTGCGTTTGCCATCGAAAAAGGCTAATACCCTGAACCAATAGAGTGATTCTTCATAACCTAGGCTGTACGTTGGGCGTGCAGGCGGGATGAGCCCCAGTTTGCGTCCTAGGCTGACAATCACGTAGAACGTGAGTTTTAATGTCAGCCAAGGAGCGAGTACCAAGAATACCATCAGGCAATACCGAGTAAGTGCGTAGCCTATACCATAAGGCTGTTCGAGTAGGGCAATGCCAATACACCAGCCAAGTCCTGCCAGCATGGCTATTGGAAAGGTAATGGGGGCGAGTCGCATCATAAATTGCATGTTAATGCCCTCCTGTGTTGTGCTGTGAAGGGTGCTCAAAGTTCACCAGCGGTTCGATCACATCAGCCACGGTTTGATGAGCAATACGGCGCTCTTCAAAGTAATCGTGGCGGTCGTAGATACCCTCAACGCCTTTTAGCTTATGGTTAAGACAGCGTTCGGCTACATTGCCAGCAATGCCCAAAGAAGCGGCAAGGCTGCGAAAGGTGCGGCGCAGATCGTGTACGGTGAAGTGTTCAAGTTTGCCCATTTTATTGGGAGGCTGTTTTTTGCGCCCTGGCTCGCGACCAAAGAGTTTAGAAATGGCGCGGTTTAGCGTATCTGGCCCCATATGTGGACGATGGCTTGCTCGTCTGGCTGGAAAAACATAAGGCGAGCCACAAGCGCGGGCTTGCAGCTCGTTAAACCAGGCAATGGCTTGGCGCGGTAAGGGAATGCTGATTGGCACGCCAGTTTTACTGCGTTCTTTGGGTAGATCCCACACGCCCGTGGTTAAATCCATTTCACGCCACATGGCTTCGCACAGTTCGCTTTTGCGCACGCCCAACACCAAAAACAGGCAGCAAGCGAGGTAGTTATCGCGGCCAAAGCTATTGATATGGGTATGAAACACGCTAAAGGCGTAGTGAATTTCCTCTTTGCTGAGCATCCTGTCTTTACTGGACTCCACGCCCCCGGCATCGTCCACGGTAAATGCTGCGGCTGGGTTGTTCAGCGTTAAGTCGAGCTTTATCGCATGTCGAAACAGCTGCTTCATGTACATCAAGGTATCGTTGGCAATGGTAGGGCGGTTACTTTCTCGAATGCGCTCTAATACTTCGCGTACATGTGTGGGGCGCACGGCTTGTATAGGAAGTTGACCAATCACTGGTGCAATTTCTTTGGTAAAAACACGTTTGGGTATATTGGGGTGCTTTAACCGGCGACTTAAGTCTTTGGCATACCAGTCTTGAAACAACTGACTGACATTTTGGATCTCTGGGATGGTTTCAATAGCACGGATTGCTAATGGGTCTTCACCTTGCTGAAGTTGTAGCTGCATTTTAGATGATTCAAGTCGAGCCTCTGCTAAGGTCATGCTTGGATATTGACCGAGCGTGGCTTCTCGTCGTCCGTTTAGGCTGGTATACCTTAGCATCCAATACGGCATGCCAGATTTTCTTACGCAAAAATATAGGCCATTCCCATCACTGTATTTTTTGTTTGCTGTTGCGGTGCGAGCATAAGACTGCACCTGAGTTGCGGTTAGTTTTGCCATCGTTTGTTACTCTATATTCCTAAGAAATCGTTAAAATTTGCTCACCATTGCCCACCACTGTTTGTTTATCGATTGGTTCGATAGTTGAGTGATTGAACAATCTGCAAGCAGCACGATAAGTGGAGATGGCATAAGGCGGTGGTGAGATAGATGCAAAAATCTGCTCACCAGATACCTTGACTTTTTGCTTATTGAGTCAAAAAAACAGGTCTTGCCCACCATTTTGCCCACCACTTAAACAGCAACTGGTAACGGAAATCTGCAAACCGATTTGGACGGGAAAAATAAAAAAGCCCTGTATTTACAAGCAAATAACAGGGCTTTTAAGACATTCTTGGACGGGTGAAAAACCTATTCGATGTTTTGGATCTGCTCACGCATTTGCTCAATCAGTACTTTTAGCTCTACAGCTGCGTTGGTGATGTCACTATTGATAGATTTAGATGCTAACGTGTTTGCTTCACGATTAAACTCTTGCATCATAAAATCTAAACGACGACCACAAGCACCACCTTTACTCAGGATTTTGCGAGTTTCTTTAACGTGCGACTTTAAACGATCTAGCTCTTCAGCGACATCTTGCTTTTGTGCAAGATAAATCAGTTCTTGCTCAAGGCGTGACTCATCAATATTTGTTGTTAAATCTTCAAGCTTTTGTACTAACTTTTCACGTTGCCACTTAGTAATTTCTGGCATATGTGCTTCAACAATATCAACTTGCTCTAAAATGGCGGTTAATCGTGTAGTTATCATTTCTTCAAGGTTTGCACCTTCATCGCCACGCGCAGATTTAAAGTCTTCAATTACTTGGTCAAGACCACTAATAAGAGCTGTATTTACACTATCCATATCAATTTCTTGTGCTTCCATAACACCAGGCCAACGTAAAATATCCACAGGGTTAATGTCACCACTGCTTTGTTGCTGAACCCACTTAGCACTATTAATTAACTGCTCCGCCAGCGACTGATTAATTGATAATTCACCAACATGTGCGGGATTTGCGACAAATTTTAAGAAGACTTCTACCTTACCACGCTGTAAGTGCTTACGCAGACGCTCGCGAATAACGGGCTCCATGCCACGAAATTGCTCTGGTGCACGAATAAATGTTTCAAGGTAACGTTGGTTCACTGAACGAACTTCCCACGTGCCAGTGCCCCATTCGCCTTTAATTTCGCGACGCGCATAAGCTGTCATACTGTGGATCATGGATGATTTCCTACATTTTTAAATACAATATTGTAATGATTATACCGTAACACTGCTTAAGCTCTAAAGAAAATTTAACCTGCTGCATACTTTTTAAACACACTTAAATATAAATCAACATGGCATCTGTATTCACATCCACATATAATGTGGCAAATTCAGAATTAAGGGGATCGTCAATGCGTCCAAGCGAAAGAACACCTAATCAAATTAGACCGGTTACGTTTACACGTAACTACACGTTACATGCTGAAGGTTCAGTATTAGTAGAGTTTGGTAACACTAAAGTACTTTGTACCGCGACAGTTGAAGCTGGTGTGCCACGCTTTATGAAAGGCCAAGGCAAAGGTTGGGTTAACGCAGAATATGGCATGTTACCGCGTGCAACACACACACGTAATAATCGTGAAGCAACGCGTGGTAAGCAGGGCGGTCGTACTATGGAAATTCAACGTTTAATCGCTCGTTCTTTACGTGCCGCAATCGATTTAAAAGCGTTAGGCGAAAACACGATCACTATCGATTGTGATGTAATTCAAGCCGATGGCGGCACACGTACAGCATCAATTAGTGGTGCATGTGTTGCATTAGTTGATGCACTTACTTACATGCGTGCAAAAGGGATGATTAATTCAAACCCACTTAAACATATGATCGCGGCTATTTCAGTTGGCATATATAAAGGCCAAGCGATTAGCGATTTAGAATACCTTGAAGACTCTGACGCTGAAACCGATATGAATGTAATTTTAACTGAAACAGGTAAAATTATTGAAGTACAAGGGACTGCTGAAGGCGAGCCTTTCTCGTTTGATGAACTTGATGAGCTACTTACACTCGCTAAGCACTCAATTCGTGAAATTATAGATGTACAAAAACAAGCACTAGCATAAATAGGTAATCGGCGATGAAAGAATATCAAAAAGAGTTTATTGAATTTGCTTTAGAAAAGCAGGTATTAAAGTTTGGTGAATTTACCTTAAAATCTGGCCGTACAAGTCCATACTTTTTTAATGCTGGTTTGTTTAATACCGGTCGTGATCTTGCTCGCTTAGGTCGCTTTTATGCTGCAGCGCTTGAAGATGCGGCAATTGAATACGATGTATTATTTGGCCCAGCTTATAAAGGTATTCCAATTGCAACAACAACCGCTGTTGCGTTGGCTGATCATTACAACAAAGATGTGCCTTACTGCTTTAACCGCAAAGAGAAAAAAGCACACGGTGAAGGTGGCAGCTTAGTAGGTTCGGATCTTAAAGGTAAGATCATGTTAGTTGATGATGTGATCACTGCAGGTACAGCTATTCGCGAGTCAATGGAAATTATTGCGGATAATGGCGCAGATTTAAGTGGTGTTTTAATTGCACTTGATCGCCAAGAAAAAGGTAAAGCCGAGCTTTCAGCTATACAAGAAGTAGAGCGTGACTTTAATACTCAAGTAACTTCTATTGTTAAATTGGCTGATCTAATCAGTTACCTTGAGAATCAAGGAACCATGGATGAGCATTTAGCAGCAGTAAAAGCATACCGAGATCAATACGGTGTAGCATAAGTAAGAGCCTCGCAAAAGCGGGGCTTTATTTTGTTTAAAACTTAGCAGAACTCGCACGAATAGTTAAAGCGAGTTAATTCTCATAGTCGAGTGATTAAATTCAACTATAGCTATAAAAGCATTAGCAAATCGTATAAGTACAGAGACTGATGTTCTGTCTGATCAAGCTAAAGACATAAGATCCACAGCGGTTACTCTATTATTTGTGATCATGATGATCATTCGGGTTGTTAGCTTTCACATATTTAAGGGCGATCTGACAGTTAAACGCTTAAATACCGCGTTTATTGTTAATGAATTGATAGTTATGTTGTGTTTTTAGCACCTATCGTTCAAATATGCAGCGAACAGTCATTTATTTCAAGTTTTCTTCAAAAAAGGGTTGATCTGTTTTCGGATCTCCCTATAATGCGACCCCACTGAGACGGGGAACGCCAACGCATAGCGAGGCACGAGCTACTCAGTCAGTCGAGTAAAACTTAGTTTAAAAAACTTTCAAGTTTAACAAAATTAAGTGTTGACAAAAAAATAGGAAAGCGTAATATGCGCAGCCCTAGCGAGGTAAAGTTTAACGCTTTAATCGCAACGTTCTTTAACAATATAAAGCAATCATCTGTGTGGGCACTCGTACAGATTG
>NZ_LYRQ01000023.1:0-60836 GCF_001661605.1 Pseudoalteromonas sp. MQS005
ATTTAATATCTTTCGATATTGAATTGACTGTGCTGAATAATTACCGAAGTAACTATTCTGTTGGTCACTCAGTTTAAATTGAGACTCTAAATTTGTTTGCCTCGTTACTTGCTCAATAAAGAACGAAGTAGCTTGGCTGTTAGAACTCAATCTGTACGAGTGCCCACACAGATGATTGCTTTATATTGTTAAAGAACGTTGCGATTAAAGCGTTTAACTTTATCTCGCTAGGGCTGCGCATATTACGCTTTCCTATTTTTTTGTCAACACTTAATTTTTAGTTTCTTTTAAAAGATTTAAAAGCTAAGTTTTACTCGACTCACTTACCGTTTGTTCAGCGCTTTTCATTGCTGCCTACCGGGTCAGTGGATGCGCATTATAGGGATATTCTGGAGAGGGTCAATGCTTTATTTCAGTTTTATTAAATTAATTTCAATTTAGTACAATAACCATACAAACAAAGGGCTGCAGGGCTGTTTTTGATTAAAAAGCATTCACATAAGGCATGATTATTGAGAGGGGAGGAAGTAAAAGCGATTTATAGATAACTGCTAATCGCTTTTACATAACACTTTATTAATTACTGAGTTGTTATTTCCCATACGGCAATTGAGCCTGAGATTTCATTATCGACTATAAGCAGTGCTTCATTTGTTGCACTTTGCGCTGCAGGAACAAATGTCATTCCTTCAGGAGCAATATCGCCAGTTATATCTGCACTTGGTTCTAAACCACGATTATAGAAGTAGTCTTGAAATTTCACATCGTAAGGGTTGGTTATATCAAACACCATTATTGCGCCCATACGCTCTAAGCCAACAAAAGCAAATAATCTATCGCCAACCTTACCTAATGTCAGCGCTTCGGGTTCTGCCCCTTTATCATCTGAGCGTGTATCGCCTTTGTTTTCATCTTCGTTATTATTGAATGCATTGCCATGAACAGAAGCGGTTACTCGTGCAATTTGATCGCCTGAGTCAAACACCACCAGCCCATTGCTATCCCAAATGGTAAATGAGCGTGCGCCATAGGCATAAAGCGATTCGTATTGGCCGTCGTTATTTATATCACCTTTTACTGTTGTAACTTTTAAACGACCAATGTCGTTATCATCGTTATTTAAGTAATCGAAATTAGCTGCGAGCGTTAGATCTTCTACGCGGCTTTCATCTATATATCCCAAACACCCATCTTTAGCGTCATAATCAAGGCCACCCTTGGCTATACAATCAGCTTCATCGCTGGCATCAAAAAAGTATTCGCGTGCATCACCCTCATTGGCAGATACAATAAAGTTGGCTCCTTTCCAGCTAAAACTTGCAATTGTATCTGGCTGATACATGCCATATAAACCAGGGTATGATTTAAAATTAACACCACCGTCTTTGTCTGAAGCGTCAAATTTTAAGTTTGACCAATCTTTAAAACCTAATCCTTTTAGCTCAAGGGAATTATCTTCAAGGTTGATGATGGCTAGAGCGTTATTTTCTTGAATAGAGACATAGGCGTATTTATTATCCTTGGAAATACTCACATATTCTGGCTCTAAATCCATAGCGACGGTGGTATTTATTAAATTGCCGTTAATAGTACGTCCAGTAGGGTTGGCAAACACTAAGCCCTGTGCTTCTAATTCTGCTTGCTTATTATTGTAATCTTGAAAGTTGATGCTCAAAGCGGTATCGGCAATAGTGCCGTTATTAATATCGATAATGCTAATAGTGCCTTCGGGATCGATACTGTAGTCGCCATTAGGTTCACCTTCATTAGCAACCACTACTTTTGCACCATCATGACTAAATGCTACCATGTCGGGTAGGGCACCTACTGTTACATTTTTAATAAATACGGGTGTATCTCCGCTAATATTGTAAAACGCTATTTGGCCAGCTTCGCCCACGCTTGTAGCAGCCATTGCTACCGCTAATAATTGGTTATTTGCATCGATAGCTATGCTGTTTGCATCGCCAGGCGTATTTTCATTTAGTGAGAGCGTAATGGCAGAGGCTAAGTTGGTCGCGTTTACAATACCTTCGTTATCTTTTACTAATGCTGCGGTGTCGAACGTATCGGCAGGAATGATATTCACAACAGCCTTATCGCCAGAGCTATTAATTGCATAAATCCACTTTTTAGAGGCTTGGTAGGCGACTATTTCAGCTGCACCCTCTGGGCTTTGTGCATTGAGAACTGCGCGTCCAATAAGATTTATATTTAAAGCTGAATTTGCATTAGTGCCGTTTTCGCCATTATTACCCGCTGTACCTTGTACACCCTGTGCGCCATCTTGGCCGTCATCACCATCTAGTGAGCAACCAGTTAATAGTGATAGCAAAGAAAGGGCTATTATTGATTTGTTTAACATTATTGTTTTCCTTAGTGTTGTATTAGTTAAATATCAACACACAGGGATGACAACAGTATGGCATTTTTATTTATAGAATATTTAGGCAATAAAAAAGCGAGTTATAAAACTCGCTTTAAATACTTAATAAGTAATGGTCATTACTATTTTTTAACTGGGCGTTTCCAACCATCTAAATTGCGTTGCTTGCCACGTGCCACGGCTAGCTGATCATCCGCGACGGTATTGGTAATAACAGAACCTGCACCTACAGTTGCTGTAGCACCAATATTTACAGGTGCAACCAGTGATGAGTTAGAGCCAATAAAGGCATTATCGCCAATAATGGTTTTGGCTTTATTCACACCATCGTAGTTACAGGTAATCGTGCCTGCGCCAATATTCACTTTCTCGCCAATTTCAGCATCACCTAAGTAACTTAAGTGGTTTGCTTTAGAGCCTTTACCTAAACGGGTTTTTTTCATTTCGACAAAGTTGCCAATGTGAGAGTCTTCTTCCATTATTGCACCTGGGCGAAGGCGGGCGTATGGACCGAGTGTACATTTAGCCGCAACTGATGCATCTTCAATCAATGTATTGGCTTTAATAACAACATTATCGCCGATGCTACAGTTTTTAAGTACGCAGTTAGGGCCAATTTGTACGTTATTACCTAAGGTTACTGTACCTTCAAAAATAACGTTGATATCTATGAGGACATCTTCACCTGTTTTAACGTCGCCACGTACATCTATGCGAGCAGGGTCGGCAAGAGTTGCACCATTTAGCATCAGCTCTTCTGCTTGCCATGCTTGATAAGCACGCTCTAATCCTGCAAGTTGTACGCGGTTATTTGCACCTTCAACTTCCATTGGGTGATCTGGTTGTGCTGATGTAATTTCTACACCTTCACTGTGCGCCATAGCGACTATATCTGTTAGGTAGTATTCGCCTTGGGCATTATTGTTAGACAAATTACCTAACCATGTTTTTAAAAGCTTACCATTTACCGCCATAATGCCGGTGTTTACTTCGTTAATAAGTAACTGCTCTGCATTGGCATCTTTTTGTTCAACAATCCCCACTAGCTTGCCATCAACACGTAGCATACGCCCATAACCATTTGGGTTTGCTAGATTAACGGTTAATACTGCTAAGCCATTTTTAGGTGTTGCTGCTAATAAACGTTCAAGTGTTGATTGCTTAGTTAAAGGTACGTCACCGTATAAAACCAGTACGGTATCGTCGTCGTTAATATGAGGGTTTGCTTGTGCCACTGCGTGGCCTGTACCTAGTTGCTCAGCTTGCAGTACCCAATTTACGTTATTATCGGCTAATTGTTGTTGTAATAGTTCGCCGCCATGACCATAAACTAAGTTAGTCGATGTAGCACCTAGCGCATTGGCATTATCGATAACGTGTTGCACCATAGGTTTACCTGCCACTTTATGCAGTACCTTAGGCAGAGCAGAGCGCATACGAGTACCTTTACCCGCTGCAAGAATTACTGTTGTTAGAGCCATTAAAACAATTTCCTTTTTCCGTTGTTTTAGCTTGATAGAATAAGTGTGCTGCAAAGTAGATTACGTAAGTCACATCATGTGCAAATACTCAGTAAGCTAAGCAATGACTACTGAATCTTAACTTAAGCAAAATAACACCTAATAGAATAGGGTTATTGTAACGAGAATCTTGCGTAGATATAAGTAATAATGAAGAGATATTAGCCATAACGATTAATTTATTTACAAATAGGCTGAAGTAGTTAGTTAGTGGCACAAAAAAGCCCACATAAAGTGGGCTTTTAAAAACCAGATAGGCTTACTTTTTACGTAATTGCTGAATAATGCGTAGCTGAGCAATTGCTTCAGCTAGTTGCATTGCTGCTTGATTGTAATCAAGTTCAGCAGATGCGCCTTTTGCCATTTGGGCTTCAGCGTCACGCTTAGCTTGCTCTGCAGCTTTTTCGTCTAGGTCTTCACCACGAACAGCTGTATCAGCAAGTACGGTCACTATGTTCGGTTGAACTTCTAGTGTACCGCCAGCAATATAGATGAGTTCTTCTTCACCAAATTGCTTAACTAAACGTACCATACCAGGTTTAAGGGCAGTTAGTAGTGGGGCGTGACCGGCGTTAACACCTAACTCACCTTCACTACCAGATACTTGAATAGATTCTACTAAACCAGAAAATAATTTCTCTTCAGCACTTACTACATCAAGATGTACAGTCATAGCTGCCATACTACCCTCCTAATTACATGCTTTTGGCTTTTTCTTGAGCTTCTTCGATAGAGCCAACCATGTAGAACGCTTGCTCTGGCATATCATCAAACTCACCGTTTAAGATACCTTTGAAGCCTGCAATTGTGTCTTTAAGTGAAACGTATTTACCTGGCGCACCTGTAAATACCTCTGCCACGAAGAATGGCTGAGATAGGAAACGCTGGATTTTACGTGCACGAGATACAAGTTGCTTATCTTCGTCAGAAAGCTCGTCCATACCTAGAATCGCGATGATGTCTTTAAGCTCTTTGTAACGCTGAAGAACTGTTTGAACGCCGCGCGCTATACCGTAGTGCTCTTCACCGATTACTTGTGGATCAAGCTGACGTGAAGATGAATCAAGAGGGTCTACCGCTGGGTAGATACCTAGTGATGCGATATCACGTGAAAGTACCACTGTTGCATCTAAGTGAGCAAACGTTGTTGCTGGAGATGGATCCGTTAAATCATCCGCAGGTACGTATACCGCTTGGATTGAAGTAATTGAACCTGTCTTAGTAGATGCGATACGCTCTTGAAGTACACCCATTTCTTCAGCAAGTGTAGGCTGGTAACCTACCGCTGATGGCATACGACCAAGAAGTGCTGATACTTCTGTACCCGCAAGTGTGTAACGGTAGATGTTATCTACGAAGAAAAGTACGTCGCGACCTTCGTCACGGAACTTCTCAGCCATAGTAAGACCTGTTAACGCTACGCGTAAACGGTTACCCGGTGGCTCGTTCATCTGACCGTATACAAGCGATACTTTATCAAGTACGTTTGAATCGTTCATTTCATGGTAGAAATCGTTACCCTCACGAGTACGCTCACCAACACCTGCGAATACTGAGTAGCCGCTGTGCTCGATTGCGATGTTACGGATAAGTTCCATCATGTTTACGGTTTTACCAACACCGGCACCACCGAATAAACCAACTTTACCACCTTTAGCGAATGGACATACAAGGTCGATTACCTTGATACCCGTTTCTAAAAGTTCTACTGAGCTTGATTGCTCTTCGTAAGTAGGTGCTGCACGGTGGATAGACATACGCTCATCTTCACCGATTGGACCTGCTTCATCAATTGGCTCACCAAGTACATTCATGATACGACCTAGGGTCTTAGTACCAACTGGAACTTGAATTGCTTCGCCTGTGTTTGCTACTGCAGCACCACGACGTAAACCGTCTGTAGTACCTAGTGCGATAGTACGTACCACACCGCCACCTAGCTGCTGTTGAACTTCTAAAGTCAAACCAGCTAAATCGCCATCTGTTACTTTTAGCGCGTCATATACGGCTGGCACGCTGTCTTGTGGAAATTCGATATCCACAACGGCGCCGATAATTTGGACGACCTTACCTAAACTCATGTCTATTCCTCTCGTTAATCTTTGCCTGAAGCATTAAACTGCTGCTGAACCAGAACAAATCTCACTAATTTCTTGTGTGATTGCTGCTTGGCGAGCTTTGTTATATACAAGCTGTAACTCATCCATAAGGTCACCGGCATTATCAGTTGCAGCTTTCATTGCAACCATGCGGGCAGCCTGTTCAGAGGCAGCGTTTTCAACTACACCTTGGTATACCTGAGACTCAATGAAACGTACTAACAAAGACTCTAAAATAGCCTCTGGGTTTGGTTCATATAAGTAATCCCACGCATGTGTAGATACTTCTTCTTCAGCTTTTGGCAAAGGGAGTAACTGATCTACTATTGGCTCTTGCTTCATGGTATTAACAAAGTTGTTATATACCAGGAATAAACGGTCAATTTTACCTTCAGAGAATGCATCTAGCATTATTTTTACTGGACCAATTACGTCCTGTACTGAAGGCTTATCTCCAAGACCTGCTTTTTTAGCAAGCACTTGACCACCAAAACGTTGAAAGAAGCCAGCTGCTTTACTACCTAAAGTAGCAAAATCAGCATCTACGCCTTTTTCTTTCCACGCTTTAATCTCTAATGCGACTTTTTTAAACTCGTTTGAGTTTAAACCGCCACACAGACCACGGTCAGTAGAGATAACAATATAACCAACTCGTTTTACTTCACGTTCTTCTAAGAACGGGTGAGTAAAATCAAGATTTGCTTGAGCAACACGACCAATCACTTTACGTAATTTTTCAGCGTATGGACGGCTTGAAGCCACTCGTTCTTGCGCCTTTTTCATTTTAGACGCAGCAACCATTTCCATTGCGCTAGTGATCTTTTGAGTATTTTTAATACTGCCGATCTTGCTTTTAATCTCTTTTCCGCTGGCCATGACTCTCTCTCCGAATCAAGGTGTGCTTTAAGATATAAAGCACACCATTAATAACTAAATTACCAAGTTTGCGTAGACTTGAACTTCTCTAGAAGTTCTTTAAGCTGCGCTTCGATCTCGGCGTTGTAGTTACCAGTTTCATTGATTTGAGCCATAAGCTCTGCGTATGTGCTATTTGCGTAAGAAAGTAAAGCCGCTTCGAAATCCATAATTTTAGCGATTTCGATGTCTTTTAAGTAACCTTTCTCAGCTGCGAATAACGACAAAGACATTTCAGCAACAGACATTGGCGCGTACTGTTTCTGCTTCATTAGCTCTGTTACACGCTCACCATGCTCAAGTTGAGCACGAGTAGCATCATCAAGGTCAGACGCGAACTGCGAGAACGCAGCTAATTCACGGTACTGAGCTAGGGCTAGACGGATACCGCCACCTAGTTTCTTAACGATTTTAGTTTGTGCAGCACCACCAACACGCGATACCGAGATACCAGCATTTACTGCCGGACGGATACCTGAGTTGAATAAGTCAGTTTCTAAGAAGATCTGACCATCGGTGATAGAGATAACGTTTGTCGGTACGAACGCAGAAACGTCGCCGCCTTGAGTTTCAATGATAGGCAATGCCGTCAATGAACCTGTTTTACCTTTCACTTCACCGTTAGTGAATTTTTCAACGTAATCAGTGTTTACACGTGATGCACGCTCTAAAAGACGCGAGTGAAGGTAGAATACGTCACCTGGGTATGCTTCACGGCCTGGTGGACGCTTAAGTAGCAATGAGATTTGACGGTAAGCAACAGCTTGCTTAGATAAATCATCATATACGATTAATGCGTTTTCACCACGGTCACGGAAGTATTCACCCATAGTACAGCCCGAGAACGGTGCTAAGTACTGAAGTGCCGCAGATTCAGAAGCAGATGCTACAACTACGATAGTATTTGCAAGTGCACCGTGCTCTTCTAATTTACGTACTACGTTAGCAATAGTAGATGCTTTTTGACCAACCGCTACGTACACACACTTAACGCCTGTGTCTTTTTGGTTGATGATTGCATCGATTGCTAGTGCAGTTTTACCTGTTTGGCGGTCACCGATAACAAGCTCACGTTGACCACGACCAACTGGAATCATTGCATCGATAGATTTGTAACCAGTTTGCACTGGCTCATCTACTGATTGACGCTCGATTACACCTGGTGCAATTTTTTCTACAGGTTCAAAACCGTCGTTATCTAAAGCGCCTTTACCATCGATAGGAGCACCTAGTGTGTTAACAACACGACCAAGTAGACCCGCACCAACAGGCACTTCTAAGATACGACCAGTTGTGTATACTTTTACGCCTTCTGTAAGGTCAGCGTATGGACCCATTACTACTGCACCAATTGAGTCGCGCTCAAGGTTTAGTGCGATAGCATAACGGTTGCCAGGAAGCTCAATCATCTCACCTTGCATACAGTCAGCTAGACCGTGGATGCGAATGATACCGTCAGTAACAGATACAATTGTACCTTCGTTACGAGCTTCACTTACAACTTCGAACTTCTCAATACGTTGTTTGATCAGATCTGAAATTTCAGTGGAATTAAGTTGCATGCTCTTTTTCCCAATTACGATTGTAGTGTTGTGGCTAAGCGATTTAATTTACCGCGTAAAGAGCCGTCAATTACAGTGTCACCCGCCTTGATAATAAGGCCGCCAACAACTGTAGCGTCTTCACTACAATTCAGCTTAACTTTGCGTGCGAAACGTTTTTCAAGTGCCGCTACCAATGATTTTTGCTGCGCTGCAGCAAGAGGCGTTGCCGAAATCACGTCAATATCGATTTCTTTGTCATAGTCTGCTTTTAAAGCAGAAAATAAATGAGCAACTTCAGGTAGTGCAATCAAACGTCCATTTTCAGCCATCACCTTAACTAGGTTCTGACCTTGTTCGTTGAGCTGCTCACCACATAAGTTAATAAATAACTCAGCTTGTGCAGTAGCAGTAGGCAATCCAGCTAAAATGGTTGATGCCTGTTCATTGCTGGCAACGTGGCCAGCAAAGAACAACATGTCATTCCAACTTTCAATGGTGCCTTTTTCAACGGCAAGTTCAAAAGCCGCTTTAGCGTATGGGCGAGCGATAGTAGTCAATTCAGACATGCTCATACCCTCCTAATTACAGCTCAGCGACAAGTTTTTCAACGATGTCACTATGTGCGGCTTGATTGATTTCGCGCTCTAAAATTCTTTCTGCGCCAACCACAGCCAGAGTTGCTACTTTCTTACGTAGCTCTTCTGTCACACGGTTACGCTCTGATTCAATTTCAGAGTGCCCTTGAGCAATAATTTTTTCACGCTCTTGCTGACCACGAACAGTTTCTTCGTCAACAATTAGCACGGCACGCTTTTTAGCTTGTTCAATGATATCAGCCGCTTGAGCCTTTGCATCTTTAAGCTGTTCTGCAGCTTTGTGTTGCGCAAGTTCTAAGTCTTTTTCGGCTCTATCAGAGGCAGCTAAACCATCTTCGATTTTCTTCTGGCGAGCTTCAATTGCACCGTTTAGTGGTGGCCATACGTATTTCATACAAAATAATACGAACACCGTAAACGCAATTAATTCACCGATAAGAGTGGCGTTTAAGTTCACAACCGCTCCTCCTTAAATAGTAAGCTGTTCAAAAAATAAAATTAAAGTACGAACAACAATACCATCGCGATACCAACACCAATCATTGCTACAGCATCGATTAGACCAGCAAGGATAAACATTTTAACTTGTAGCGATGGTGCAAGCTCAGGTTGACGCGCACATGCTTCAAGGAATTTACCGCCCATGTTACCAAAACCGATTGCTGTACCGATTGCACCGAAGCCGATAAGTAAAGCTACTGCGATGTACTTAAGACCTAATACTAGTTCCATTTTTTTCTCCAAAGTTTCAATTGTAATTAAAAGTAAAAATTAAAAGTTATAAATTAGTGATTATCCGAACTTGCCATGCTTAGGTATACGATTGTAAGCATCATAAATACGAATGCTTGCAATACAATTACCAAGATATGGAATACAGCCCACACAAAGTGCAACGGTAGTTGCATTAAACCTATTGCACCGATAAGGATGAAGATTAACTCACCTGCATATAAGTTACCGAACAAACGCAGTGCCAGTGAAAACGGCTTAGAAACCAATGCGATAAGCTCTAGTAATAGGTTAAATGGGATTAAAAGAATCTGCATAGCTGTATTGTTTGAACTAAACGGATGAAGTGTTAGTTCTTTAATAAAACCGCCGATACCCTTTATTTTTATTGAGTAACCAATCATTAGAATGAACACGCCCAGCGCAAGTGCTGCTGTCATGTTGATATCTGTAGTTGGTACAATTTTCATGTATACGTCGTGTGAATCCATACCAAACGCAGTTTCGCCAACAAAGCCGGCAAATGCTGGTAGGAAGTCAACTGGGATTAAATCCATTAAGTTCATTAAGAATATCCACACGAATATTGTTAATGCTAATGGTGCAATTAGCTTACTTTTACCGTGGAAGGTATCGCGTACGTTGTCGCCAACGAACTCAACAACCATTTCAATGAAACACTGAAATTTTCCAGGTACACCCAGAGTTGATTTTTTTGCGGCACTACGGAAGATCCATAAAAATATTAGACCTAGTCCGATAGACCATGCGAGGGTATCTACATGCCATGTCCAGAAGCCACTATCCGTACATGCTTTATTGAAGGCAAGACCAGCGTCGGTCGAGCACATCTTAGCATTGGTTAAGTGGTGCTGAATATGGCTAGATAGAGTAACTTCTTCTGCAGCCATGTTATATCCCAAAAGTTAATGTTTAAAAAAAACGGGTGTAAACAATCCTGTAAACAACACCAACACATAAGCACAAAAGAAAGGTAATAAAACTACCGGATAAAGCTTTAGCATTAGTGCAAACAAAACGATTGTTAGCATAAATTTTAATCCGTTGCCGCGTTTCAACGAGGCATACGCTTGATTTGCTCGACTTGCACCCATATATCTGAATGCATAAAGCGCAAATACAAAGTTAGGAAGTACTGCGACAGCGCCACCAGCTAATGCTGAAAGTGCGGCATTGGTTTCCCAACCTATAAAAATTATTAGTGCAGCTAAAAGGGCTACAAATCCCTGAAGGCAAATTAATTTTAATGCGGCAAGCCTATACGGGCCTGCTAACTTATTAGTCACTTTTAATTAACCTTTATGACGCTCTAATTGTCAGGGTATGAAAACTGGCGAAATTATACTTAATCCTGCCAGTTTTGCAACTTGAGTAGGTGCTTTGTAACACAAAATCGCTGTAAATGTCCCTTTTTAGACATCCAATGAATTAATGGTGGGAATAGTCTTGATTGATACGGTTTAAAATACCGTCTAACTCGTCAAGATTAGTGTAAGAAATAACCAACTTCCCTTTGCCTTTTTTGTTGTAATTTATTTCTACTTTTGCCCCTAGGTTATCAGCAAGTTGTTGCTCTAACTGTTTAACATCTGGGTCTTTTTCTATTACTTCTTTTGCTGGAGCAGGCTCTAAAATAGAGCGCACTAGCTTTTCAGTTTCGCGAACGGTCAATGCTTTCGCAACAGCTAAACGGGCTGCATCTGATTGCACTTCACCTTCAAGTGCTAATAAGCAACGAGCGTGACCCATTTCAATGTCACCATGCTCTAACAATATCTTTACATCGTTATTGAGGTTGTTCAAGCGTAATAAGTTAGTCACGGTAGTACGCGATTTACCAACGGCATCAGCCACCTGTTGATGTGTTAACTCAAACTCATTAAGCAAGCGATTAAGTGCAATCGCTTCTTCCATGGCGTTTAAGTCTTCACGCTGAATATTTTCAATTAGGGCAATAGCAACGGCCGCTTCATCGGGTACATCTTTAATAATACACGGTACAAACTCAAGCTTGGCAATTTGAGCCGCGCGCCAACGACGTTCACCGGCAATAATTTCATAACTGTTATGCGCAACTGGGCGCACAACAATCGGTTGAATTATCCCTTGTGAACGAATTGAACTGGCGAGTTCTTCAAGTGCCTCTTCAGACATGTCTTTACGAGGTTGGTATTTCCCTGAGTGTAAAAACTCGATGGGTAGTTTTTGTAATTCACTGTTGCTAGGCTGTGCCGCATTTTCAACTGCGTTTGTTACATTGGCGCTGTCGTGTTCCTTGCTTTCGCTTGGTGCAGGTTTAGATGAACTTAAAAGTGCATCGAGTCCTCGGCCTAAACCTCGTTTTTTAGCAGACATGTTATTTTTTTACCTCAAAGTTAGGCGACAACGGGAGTTGTTTTTTCTTTTCTGCGTAGCATTTCACCCGCGAGAGCTAAATACGCTTTCGCACCACTTGATGCTCGATCGTAGTACATTGCAGGTGCGCCAAAACTTGGGGCTTCTGCAAGTCGAACATTACGTGGGATCACCGTACGGTATACTTTATCGCCAAAATGTTGTTTTAATTGTTCTGATACATCATTTGCTAATCGATTACGCGGATCGTACATAGTACGAAGTATGCCTTCAATCTGTAAGTTAGGATTAACTAACTTAGCAAGTTGCGTAATAGTGTCCATTAATGCGGTTAATCCTTCCAATGCATAATATTCACATTGCATAGGGACTAAAATAGAATCGGCAGCGGCCATGGCATTAACGGTTAACATATTTAAAGAAGGTGGGCAGTCTATAAAAATAAACTCGTACTGATCCTGAATTTTTTCAAGTGCATTGCGTAAGCGTACTTCGCGAGCAAATAATTCCATCAATTTAACTTCTGCAGCGGTCACATCGCCGTTTGCAGCAATCATATGATACTCGCCTGAGGTTTCTTTAATAATCACCTCATCAATAGGCTTATCTTCTATGAGTAAATCATAGATAGTAGGGACGTCACCATATTTGTCGACGCCACTGCCCATGGTCGCATTGCCTTGCGGATCGAGATCTATTAACAGCACTTTACGTTTCGTTGCAGCCATAGATGCAGCGAGATTAACGGCAGTGGTCGTTTTACCTACTCCGCCTTTTTGATTTGCTAATGCGATGACTTTTGCCACAGTGTCTCTGATCCCTAGTCTTTAGAAAGAATTATTAAATGTCGTTGTGCATCTAAATCGGGTACTTCTAATGCAATTTTTTGCTCAAACTTAACACCAGCAGGGAGTGAGTCTAATTCCTCACTTGGAAATACCCCTTTAAGTGCAATGAACTTACCTGAATGATCGATTAAGTGCGAACACCAGTCAATCATATCTTGTAACGATGCAAATGCACGACTTAGTACGCCATCTAATTTAACACTTGGTTGATATTCTTCAACTCTTGACTGCACAGGGGTCACATTATCAAGGCCAAGCTCATGTTTAACATGCATTAAAAAACGTACACGTTTACCTAAACTATCTAATAATACAAACTGCGTATCGGGTAAGGCAATAGCTAACACTATGCCCGGTAAACCAGGACCTGTGCCAACATCAATATAATGATGACCGGTCAAGTGAGGCGCAACAACTAAGCTATCCATTATATGTTTAACCATCATTTCTTGAGGTAAACGTACTGAGGTTAAATTATAGGCTTTATTCCACTTATCGAGTAATTCGACATAGCGAACAAGTTGTTGCTGTTGTTTTTGTGTTAGCGCAATATCAGTTTGCGCTAACAAAGTTGTTAATTGTTGCTGTAACACAATGTACCTTTACCGTTACGCAGTTTTGCGCAACAAGCCTTGCTTCTTCAGATACACTAATAATAGCGAAATCGCCGCTGGGGTGATACCAGAAATACGCGAAGCTTGACCAATAGTGTCTGGACGAGCATCAATTAGCTTAGCAACAACCTCATTTGATAAACCAGAGACGGTTTTATAATCAAACTCTTTTGGTAAAATTGTTTCTTCATGACGAAGCTGCTTATTGATCTCATCTTGCTGGCGTGCAATGTAACCTGCGTACTTAGTATGAATTTCAACCTGCTCTAAGGCGGCCTTATTGGTAAACTCAGATCCGAGTCCTTCAATGGCCATCAAGTCGTTATAACGCACTTCAGGTCGGCGTAATAATTCTTCTAAGCTGGCTTCACGCACAAGTGGCGTTTTAAGTAATTCATTTACTTGATCAACAACCGCATGATCTTTATGGATCCAGGTGTCTTTAATACGCTGTTTCTCTTTAGCGATCACTTCCATTTTTTCGTTGAATGCTTGCCAACGTTCATTATTAACTAAACCTAATTCACGGCCTTTTTCAGTTAAACGTATATCAGCGTTGTCTTCACGTAGTAACAAACGGTATTCAGCACGGCTAGTAAACATGCGGTATGGTTCTTTTGTACCCAGTGTTGCTAGGTCGTCAATTAGTACGCCAACATAGGCTTCATCACGACGTGGTGTCCACGATTCTTTGCCTTGCACTTGTAATGCCGCATTCATACCTGCGATCAGACCTTGTGCGCCCGCTTCTTCGTAACCGGTCGTACCATTAATCTGACCAGCAAAAAATAAACCATCAATAAATTTAGTTTCTAATGATTGTTTTAAGTCGCGCGGATCAAAAAAGTCATATTCAATAGCGTAGCCAGGACGACAAATATGTGCATTTTCAAATCCGGTGATCGATTGCACAATTTCTAACTGCACATCGAACGGTAAGCTGGTTGAAATACCGTTAGGATATAACTCGTATGACGTTAAGCCTTCTGGCTCTACAAATATCTGGTGCTTATCTTTATCAGCAAAACGGACAATCTTATCTTCAATAGACGGACAGTAACGTGGGCCTATTCCTTCGATAACACCTGAGTACATAGGTGAGCGATGTAAGTTTTTGCGAATAACATCATGTGTTTTTTCATTGGTGTAAGTGATGTAACACGGAATTTGTTGTGGGTGGTCACTTTGTTTACCCATAAATGAGAATACCGGTGTTGGTGCATCACCTGGTTGTTCTTGCATTTTAGAAAAATCAACAGTGCGTGCATCAATACGTGGTGGTGTGCCTGTTTTTAAACGATCCACTCTAAATGGAAGTTCGCGTAAACGATCAGCCAATGCAATTGAAGGTGGATCGCCTGCACGGCCACCTTTAAAGTTTTCAAGACCGATATGAATTTGGCCACCTAAGAATGTGCCTACGGTTAGTACTACACTAGGGGCACTGAAACGCAGACCCATTTGGGTAACGACACCTGTTACACGGTTGTTTTCAACGATAAGATCATCACATGATTGTTGAAAAATCTTTAAGTTTTCTTGGTTTTGAAGTATGTTCTGAATAGCCGCTTTGTACAAAGCACGATCCGCTTGAGCACGAGTAGCTCGTACAGCAGGGCCTTTAGAAGAATTAAGCGTACGGAATTGGATCCCGCCTTTGTCAATAGCCTGAGCCATTGCGCCACCAAGGGCATCAATTTCTTTAACTAAGTGGCCTTTGCCAATGCCACCAATCGCTGGGTTACAAGACATTTGACCAAGGGTATCCATATTGTGAGTCAGCAGCAGGGTATTCATCCCCATACGGGCAGCTGCCAATGCGGCTTCAGTGCCAGCATGTCCACCACCTACTACGATAACGTCAAAATTTTCGTGAAAAATCATTAATGGGATCCTACTTAAATCAAACCAGTAAACTTCAAAAGGGAGCGTATTCTACCTAGAAATTAGCAGAAGATAAATGATTAAACAGTGCTCAAGATCTAAGTAAGTGATCTCTAATAATATAAAGGATCTTTTAAAGAGATCTTTTAATACTATTACTACTACTGATCAGCTTTTCTGTTGATAAGCTTTAGATCATGATTAAAAACATATAATTAGATCGGATCTAAAGGTGTTAATATGATCGGATCTTCAGGCAAATAAGCTCTGATCAAAACAGGCTGTTATGCACAGGTCGATCAAGCCTCGATCTTATCCCATGGATAAGCATGGTTAAAAAAGCAGTTTAATCAGTGTTTATCCACAAAATCTGTTAAATTATTAGTAAATTGTGGGTAACTTTATTTATAACTTTTTACTTGATCTTTCTATTTTAGACCTGTTTTTGCTATCCACGAGTCTAACCAAGCTAAGGCCGTATCTTCTGGAAGTGCTTCATCAAGAATATTCAGTTCTAACCGCGGTGCTAACTGTATCGCGCCTTTTTGGCTTAAAAGCGTATCTATATTACGCCCTGCAAGGTTATACGTGTCATAACTGGTATCACCTAAAGCAATGACCGTGTACTTTAAGTGCGATAAATCATCAACTTGAGATAACTCATCAACAAAGTTAATAAGGTTTTCTGGGTAATCACCCGCACCATAGGTTGATGTACAAATTAACCAAATGGTATTTTGCTGATCTATTTCACTAAATTCAGGTTGATCATGTAGTTGGGTATTAATACCTTGGCTATTAAGCGCATCGCTTAGTTGCTCGGCAACGTATTCTGCGGATCCCATTTGACTACCAACGATAAGATTTACTGAACTCATGAATATTTGTGATCACTATTAGTTTTAATTGCCGCCTATGATAGCCCAGTGAGTATAACAGTAAAGTTAAGAGTGCCATTTTGTATAACTATTTTTGTACTTATTTAAGCCTTCACTTAAATGTACTGCTTAACTACTTGATAATTAAAGGTTTAACAAAATATCTTTAAATGTAATCTTCTGATCAAGTTGTTGATAAGGTTGGGGAAAGCTCTGCTTAACTATCAATTAAAGTTGCAGTTTTATTGCTAAGTCATTGATTTTATATTTAGTATTTGCCACCAGCGATTGAAAATAAACGTATAGATGCTTGTTGATCTTAATGTGGATATAAAGCTTGTTGATAACCTTAAATTGGGATCGAAAATAATTTTAAAAAATGATCTATTTAGTCAGATCAGGCTAAATAACCATTATTATTTTTTATAAACAGCCCTTTTTTAATTAAATACAGCTTATTTCCCCATTTTAAAGACGTTTAATTTATCTCTGAGGCAAAAAAACACGCAATTGTGGATAACTGATCTGCAAAAAAATAAATTTGAGTGATCTAAAGTGAATATTTAACTGAATTTTGCTGGTGGTGTAGACGAACAAAACGTATTTTTTAGTTACGTTTTGTTTTTATGACTTGATCATTCCCCCTATTCAAACATGGATAACCAATGCTATAGCTTCAGTTTTAGAGTGTTTAATAAGCATAACTACAGCTATTTTGTTCTATAAATGAAAACGTTCTAGCCGCTATTAGCTGTGATTATTAGCGTTGTTACTTTTTTTATGTACATTATTAAAGGCGAATTGAGGCTGATATAAGTGCAGCTTAAACTGTATTTGTAGTCTGTTTGGTTTTTAAAGTGGATTATTAAAGCACAGCTAGGTGAGTTGTTATTGTAAGATTGGGCATTAAAAAGGGCGCCTAAGCACCCTTAATAAATTATATCGTTACTTATTAATTCGACTATTTACCGATACAGAACGAGCTAAATATTTTGCCAAGTAGATCATCTGAGGTAAATTCACCAGTTATTTCGTTAAGATACTGCTGCGTTAAACGCAGTTCTTCAGCCAAAATTTCACCGGCCACATGCATTTCTAATTGTGTTTTACCGGTATCTAAGTGGTAGGCTGCATGCTCAAGGGCATCTAAGTGACGACGACGCGCCATAAAGCCACCCTCTGTGGCCCCATCAAAACCAATACAGGCTTTTAAGTGCTCACGCACTAGTTCTATGCCGTCAGCATTCTTAGCGCTTAAACTGATGACCGGATATTGTTGCTCTTGATCCATACCGACTACATCACCTGATAAATCGGCTTTGTTTCTGATCACGGTCACGCCCATACCTTGGGGTAACTTAGCCATAAATTCTGGCCAAATAGCATGAGGGTCGGTATCGGCTGTATCTGTACCATCAAGCATAAATAACACGCGATCGGCTTGGTTTATTTCATCCCATGCACGCTCAATACCTATTTGTTCAACGCGATCTGGGCTTTCACGCAGGCCTGCGGTGTCGATTATATGTAGTGGCATACCATCTATATGTATGTGCTCACGAAGTACATCGCGGGTGGTGCCGGCTATTTCAGTTACGATTGCCGCTTCTCGTCCTGCTAATGCATTAAGTAAGCTTGATTTACCTGCATTAGGACGACCTGCAATAACGACACGCATACCTTCGCGCATTATGCTACCTTGTTTGGCTTGATTGGTAACCGCATTAAGTTGCTCAATAATGGCATTCAAATCACCGCCGACTTTTCCGTCTGATAAAAAATCGATTTCTTCATCAGGAAAATCAATAGCCGCTTCTACATACATACGTAAGTGAATGACTTTTTCTACTAAGGTTTCTATGTGCTTAGAGAATTGGCCTTGAAGTGACTGTAGGGCGCTTTTAGCCGCTTGCTCACTGGTTGCATTAATTAAATCTGCAATAGCTTCAGCTTGAGTTAAATCAAGCTTGTCGTTCATGAACGCACGCTCAGAGAATTCACCAGGCTTTGCTAAACGTACACCGTCTATTTTACTTATTTCTTTAAGTAGCATATCAAGGACAACAGGGCCACCATGGCCTTGAAGTTCGAGTACGTCTTCACCGGTAAATGAGTGTGGGCCGGCAAAGTAAATTGCAATACCTTGGTCAAGCTGATCCCCTGCAAGGTTATTAAAAGGCACGTAGTCGGCAAAGCGAACTTTAGGTATTTTGCCTACTATTTTCTCAGCGACTTGCTTTGCTAGGCTGCCTGAAACACGAATAATACCAACCCCACCACGTCCTGGTGCGGTTGCTTGTGCTGCGATAGTGTCTTGATTAATCATGCGTTTGAAATTGCCAATATGAAAGTGAATGCTGGTTTGTATTGTAACCTATGGCTTTATTTCATGCGAATAGCTGTATGTAAAAATGCGTCAGCAGATACATTTTAAGCATTTCATTATTTAGTTTTAATTAATAATCAGTTATTGAAAATGATAACTATATTCATTAGCATATGCGTATTATTTTTCTACGTACTTAAACTTTATGCGCTATTCTCCAGTTTTATTGGCTGTTCTAGTCAGTTTTTCAGGTTCTTCACTAGCTGAAAATCAAAATATTGAAAATGAAATAGAAACTATTGATGTTGTTGGCCGTGCTTTTTCTTTATACAGACCAACAGAATCCAGTTTTGGGACTCGCACAAATACCCCAATTGAGAAAATCCCGCAGTCCATTCAAATTCTTCCCCAAGCGTTAATTAACGATCAGGCTGCACGTCAAATTACCGATTTATATAGCAATATTGCAGGGGTTAACGCATTTAGTTATTCCGGGGTGACGTTTCGTGGTTTTCGCCAAGATGAGATCTTATACGATGGTGTAAAAGGCGACCCATTTAATGGTTTTGCTGTCCCACAGTTATTTAATATTGAACAAGTTGCCGTATTAAAAGGCCCTGCGGGCGCTATTTATGGCAGCGGAAACCCTGGCGGCATTATTAATTATGTAACTAAAAAGCCAAAGTTTACCGATGAGCACAGCATTGAAGTTGAAGTAGGCAATGATGACTTTTTCAGTGGGGCAATACAAAGTACTGGTACGCTAAGTGAATCGCTCGATAACCATGCTTACCGTGTTGGTTTATATCGTGATTCAGAAAATCCCTTTCGTACTAATACCAGTAGCGATAACACCATTGTTGATCTTGGTTATACTTGGTTAATTAATAGTGCGACAGAGCTGACTACGCAATACACTTTTATTGAGCAAGAGTTAGGTGGTGCACGTTTACGCGGTGTACCCGCTGATGATAATGGCCAATTTATTACAGATATTAGCTGGAATCATAATGAAGCGACTGACTTTCAAAATGTTGAAGCTCATGTTTATCAAGCTACTTTAAAGCACGATATTAATGATATTTGGCGAACGGATATTACGGCTCGTTATTTCGATAATAAAGAAGTGCAAAACTATCATGAACCGAAAGGACTCGATGATACAGATGGCGATGGTGTGCTTGATTGGAGTGATCGAGAGTTTCGTGATCAAGTTCGTGAGAATGAAGGTTTTAGTTTAACGGCTAATGCGGTTGCGGAGTTTGTATTGGCTGATATGCAACATCAAGTATTACTGGGTAGTGATTGGTATGAGCATAGCTTTGAAAGTGTTTATCGTACGGCAAAGCAACAGAGTCAAGGTGGGCCTGTACCCGGGCTTGATCTTTACAACCCTGAGTATGGTCTTACAGCGGCTGATGATTATAATTTAGATAGCATTACACCACGGTTAGGTCGAACGAATAGCACTCGTTTTGGTGCTTATGTTCAAGATCAGCTCGATATTACGACTAATTGGAGTATCACCGCAGGGTTAAGATATGATCGCTTTGAAGATAAAGACGAGTTAAATCAAACTGAGTTTTCAGATAGTGATGTGACTTATCGTGTGGGTACAACTTACAACATTAACGATACTTTCTACCCCTATGCTTTATACGGTACGGGCTTTGTTCCACAAAGTGCAAGTGATCAAGAAACGGCAAAGGGTGGGCCATTTTCTCCAGAAACAAGCCGTATCAATGAAGTTGGTTTAAAAAGTAAACTGCTTGATGATAGCTTGGCAGTTAATTTGGCTGCTTACAATATTGTTCGTGAAAATATCCTCCAAGCAAGCTTATTAGGTGATGTGGCTGGCGATGGTGTTGACGACCTAGTGGCTGTAGGTGAAGTAGAAAGTAAAGGATTTGAAATTGAAGTGGTTGGTGATATTACCGAGCGATGGGTTGTGACCGCTAACTATGCCTATAATGATACCCGTATCACTAAAGCGAATGAAAGCATTCGTAATCAAATCCCTGATAGTGATAAGTTTGCTAATGCCCCACAAAATACAGTGGGCATTTGGACACGCTACGAGCTTCCTCGCTTATCTTCCTCTATTTCTGCCGGTTTAGACTATGTTGACGAACAGCTAAGCTTAGGTGGTCAACAAGTTAAGCCTTACACTATTTATAATATGGCATGGCAAACCACAGTAGATAATTGGCAGTGGCAATTGTCGGTTAAAAATTTGTTTGATAAAGAATATGCTAGTAGTGGCTTTATTGAACGTACAGGGCACTTCCCAGGTGAACCTCGCCGTATTTATCTTAGTGCTAAATATAGCTTTTAAAGGTGGCGTGTGAACGCTAAACAATGGTTTAATCTGCATTCATGGGCAGGGCTCTTTGTTGGTGTCCTGCTTTTTGTTGTTTGTTTATCTGGTACACTTGCGACGCTAAGTCATGAAATTGAATACCTGACAGACAGTAAGTATCGTGCGTTAACGTCCTCTTCAATCACCAACTATCAAGCCATTGAAAATACCCTCAACAAGCATTATTCAGGTGCACAAGTGTTGTATCTTCAGCGCCATAAGCAAGAGTACTTGGCTTTGGAAGTTGCGCTAAAAATAGATGACGCATTTCGGTTTATTTATTTAGATGCAGCCACAGGGCATGTGTTAGGTGAGGGGGAATGGGCACGTGCTTCACGGTTTTTACGTAACTGGCACATGTATTTATCCATGGGCTGGATAGGTAAGCTAATTGTTACAAGCTTAAGTATTTTATTGGTTATTCTGCTGGTTTCGAGTTTTTATGTGTATCGTCGCTGGTGGCAGGGCTTTTTTAAAAAGCCTGCCCAGCTAGTTTTAGATAAACGTAATGGCTGGTCTAATTGGCATAAGTTTCTTGGGTTATGGAGTATGTGGTTTATGGCTATCATAGCCATAACAGGTCTGTGGTACCTTATTGAACATGGTTTGCAAACAGCGAAAATAAAGCATTATATTGCACCACCAGTCGCTGTTAGTGAATTTAAAAAACAAATACCCACTGTTAATGCAACACCAATAAGCTTAACTCAGGCTTATAACGCTGCGCAGCAGGCATTTCCGACGCTTGATATTCGCTATATACGTTATGGTAATAAAAAGAATCAACCTATTGAAGTACGTGGCTATAACGATGATATTTTACTTCGTTTACGCGCCAATCGTGTGTATTTACAGCCAACGACAGGTACAGTATTAGCAGTACAAAAAGGAGAGGATTTACCGCTTATTCCTCGTATTAAAGATACTGCGGATCCTTTGCATTTTGGTAACTTTGCAGGCCTCGGCACTAAACTTATTTGGGCGCTATTCGGCGGTTTTATGAGTTTTGTTAGTGCTGCTGGCATATATATGAGTTGGCTCAGAGTAAAGCGTAAAAAAACTGTTTTTGAGTGGTTAGGCATATCAGGTTACGTGGCGATAGGTTTAGCTATTTTCTCTCTGACAATAACGGGTGTGAGCTTTAGTGAGCGCAGTGTACCAAAGTCGCTTTATTCGCCTATTCTTAGTGAGTAAATTTCAGATATTAAAAAAGGCGACCTAGGTCGCCTTTTTTGTAGGTAAGGGGAGTTAGCCCCTTACTTTAATACCTTTCTTTTCCATGCCACGGTAGATGATTAACATCTGGACAATAGAGATAAGGTTAGACACTAACCAGTAAAGTACTAAACCAGATGGGAACCATAAGAAGAACACAGAGAAGATAACCGGCATAAAGGTCATCATTTTTTGCTGCATTGGATCGGTAACCGTCATAGGTTGTAGTTTTTGCGTTATAAACATACTCGCACCAAATAAGATTGGTAATACGTAGTATGGGTCTTTCGCAGAAAGGTCAGTTAGCCAAAGTACAAATTCAGCGTGACGAAGTTCTGTAGACTCTAAGAATACATAGAACAAGGCTAAGAAGATTGGCATTTGTAGTAAAATAGGGAAACAGCCACCCATAGGGTTTACTTTTTCTTTACGGTACATTTCCATGGTCGCTTGGCCGAATTTTTGACGATCATCGCCATACTTTTCTTTTAGCGCTTTCATCTTAGGCTGTAATGCACGCATTTTAGCCATTGAGGTGTATTGTGCTTTAGTCAGTGGGTACATTAATGATTTAACGATAATAGTGATGGCTATAATTGCTACACCCCAGTTACCTAAAATGCTGTGTAACCATTTTAATAGTACAAATAACGGCTGAGAGATAAACCATAACCAACCGTAATCAACGGTTAAGTCTAGGTCAGTGTGAATCGCTTCAAGTTTATCTGACTCTTTAGGGCCCATGTAATAAGTTGCAGTAAGTACTTGCTCACTACCAGCTTGAACATTTACCGCTTCGTCTTTAACACCAATAATAGCCGCATTACTTTTAGTAATTAAACTATAAAGTGTATTCGCTTGATCTTGCATTGGTACCCAAGCACTTACAAAGTAATGCTGAATAAATGCAACGTAACCACCTTGGGTATTAATGTTTAGGTTTTTATCGGCCATATCTGAAAAACTATACTTTTCGTATGGTTCCTCATCTGTACCGTATGCAGCCCCTAAATAGTTTTGATCAACCATGCTGCCTTTTTCTTGTACGGTACGCTTTATTTGTGTGTAAAGCTGAACTTGTACAGGCGCGCTGGTGGTGTTGTTAACTTTATATTCTAAGCCAACATCATACTGACCCTTTTTGAATACATAAGTCTTAGTAAAGCTTACACCGTTGCTGTCGGTAAATTGCAGTGGAACGCGAAGCTCATCACCTGTTAAGGTGTAAGAGGTTTGCTCTGATTGGTAAGTAGGACGACCATTTGCAGATGCATCTGGGCCATTTAAACCTATTAAACCACTTTGTGAAAAGTATTGTTTACCATCAAACTCACCAAGTAGCATGTAAGGAACATCACTGCCTTTGGTTTCTTTATAATTAATTAAGTCTGTTTCAACAATGTCACCGCCTTTGGTGTCAATTTTAACTTTGAACACGTCAGTTGTAATATCAATGACTGAGCGTTTAGCTAAAGTAGTTGAAGCAGGTAAACCAGAGTCTGATGAAGCTGGAACATAATCATCTGATTCCGGTGAGTTTGCTTTTAGTGTTTGTGTAGTGGCACTAGGATCGGCTTTTGGCGTGTTGTAGTCATTATTCCATTCTTGAAATAATAAAAACGACACTAGCATTAGGCCGATGAATAAAAACGTGCGTTGCGATTCCATAACAGCTCTTATTTCTCGTGTTGGTGGTTAATACGGGTTAATTTTTCAGGAACGGGGTCGTCTCCACCTGAATGTAAAGGATGGCATTTTAATATGCGTTTAACTGCGAGCCAACTGCCTTTTACTGCACCATGCAAATTAATTGCTTGAATAGCGTAGCTAGAACAGGTTGGATTAAAACGACAATGCGGACCCAATAGCGGGCTAATCCACTTTTGATAACCGCGGATAAATAAAACTAAACAACGTGTTGGTAACGCAGCAAGTGGTTTAAGTAACCTCATGTTGTACATGCCCCTACGTTATGTTTAGTGAATAGATACCATGTATTTAAAGACTTACTTTAAGATTTTAAACGCATGATTAAAAGGTGAGCTAAAGATACCTTAATTAACCCTGTAATTCTATTGCTATTGAGTTTGTTTAGTCGATTTAGCTGATTTGTTTGGGCGTTTTTTAAATGGTGGCGGTTTAGGGGCACCGGGTTTGCAGCGTTCATTAATTTTACGCCACAACTTTGTTAGTTGTTTGGTTAATTCTTCATTGGACTGTTCATCAATGCCACTTTTTACCATCAACACAATATCTATATTATCGAGAGTATGTTGGTTTAAACGAAAACTTTCGCGAGCAAGACGTTTAATACGGTTTCGTTGACATGCCTTTTTTACACGTTTTTTAGCAACAGTAAGGCCTAACCTAGGTTTTGACTGGTCACTTGGTTTTGCTAATAAAGTAAAGAAAGGAGTTGCAGCCCGAGCGGGTTCATTAAATATGCGAGAGTAATGCGAGGGAGTTAACAGACGTAACTCCCTGCCAAAGCTAAAGTCTTCCACTTATAAATTAAGCAGAAAGAACTTTGCGGCCTTTAGCACGGCGACGAGCTAATACTTTACGGCCATTTACAGTTGCCATACGAGCACGGAAACCGTGTGTACGTTTGCGTTTTAAAACGCTAGGTTGAAAAGTTCTTTTCATAACAATCCCATCCGATCGGTTAAAGTTAAAACATCCTATGCAGGTCGCGATCCTGGCACAGGTGCCATTGCGAGCGCGAGATATTATAGATGAAGTGACGAAAAGTCAATCATAATAGAGCGCGTAAAGCATGTTTATTTATGATCAATTTTCATGATCCGATAGGATCATCATAAATAAGAAGTTTTCCACAGCCCCTGTATAAAAAGTGAATAAAAGCATGGGAAAAGTAAATTAGATCATAAATTATAGTCGCGATCTGCTGCCAGTTTTGTTATGATCTCTAATCAGGCTTTAAAATAAAAAGCTATTTAAATCAGTCTGTTATTATATTTATACATCGATATCAACAATTTTATAAAAATCAATCTTTTACTTGTGGATAAAGTGCATTCATAATAGTCGGTCTTGGGCTGCTTATTGAGCCATTTAAACGCAATACAGGTGTGATTTTTGAATCATTATTGATGTGCGGGAATAAAAATTATATCTCTGGGAGTTTTACTGTGTATCTGTCGGTTTGGCAAAGTTGTTTATATGTATTGCAAGATGAATTGCCTTCGCAGCAATTTAGTATGTGGGTCAGACCACTTCAAGCAGAAAGTACCGAAGATACCTTGACGATTTATGCGCCTAATCGTTTTGTACTTGATTGGGTAAGAGAAAAATACCTAAATAGAATAAATGAGTTACTGGTTGAAATTTGTGGTGTAGAAGCCCCTGAATTACGCTTTGATGTAGGCAGCAAGCCGCT
Source organism: Pseudoalteromonas sp. MQS005 (assembly GCF_001661605.1). Classification (NCBI taxonomy): domain Bacteria; kingdom Pseudomonadati; phylum Pseudomonadota; class Gammaproteobacteria; order Alteromonadales; family Pseudoalteromonadaceae; genus Pseudoalteromonas; species Pseudoalteromonas sp. MQS005. Next base: position 25,693 of record NZ_LYRQ01000023.1, read on the forward strand.
ATTAAATGCACAAGCTGCGCCGGTAGTTGAAACACAATCAGCACCAAGTACGCAAGCAACGGCAAAACAACAACCACGAGAACAAAAACCAGTTGTTGAGCCCGCTCCTAAATCGGGTTATAAATCAAACATTAAAGAAAACTATACCTTTGACAGTTTTGTTGAGGGTAAATCTAACCAATTAGCAAAAGCGGCTGCCACTCAGGTAGCAGATAATCCTGGCTCTGCATTTAATCCTGTTTTTATTTACGGTGGTACGGGCTTAGGTAAAACGCATTTATTACATGCGGTAGGCAACGGTATTATGGCCAATAAGCCAGATGCTAAAATTGTCTACATGCATTCAGAACGCTTTGTGCAAGACATGGTTAAAGCACTGCAAAATAATGCGATCGAAGAGTTTAAGCGTTATTACCGCAGTGTTGATGCACTCATGATTGATGACATTCAATTTTTTGCTAATAAAGAACGTTCACAAGAAGAGTTCTTTCATACCTTTAATGCATTATTAGAAGGTAACCAGCAAATTATTTTAACCTCTGACCGTTATCCTAAAGAGATAGAAGGGGTTGAAGATCGCCTTAAATCTCGTTTTGGTTGGGGATTAACTATCGCGATTGAGCCGCCAGAGCTAGAAACACGCGTTGCCATTTTGATGAAAAAAGCCCAGCAAAGTAAAATTAATTTACCGCATGAAGTGGCATTTTTTATCGCTAAAAAATTACGTTCAAACGTACGTGAACTTGAAGGGGCTTTAAACCGTGTAATTGCTAATGCAAACTTTACCGGCCGCCCAATTTCTATCGACTTTGTAAAAGAAGCACTGCGTGATTTACTCGCACTGCAAGATAAGCTAGTCACCATAGACAATATTCAACGTACGGTAGCAGAATACTATAGAATACGTGTGTCTGATTTACTGTCTAAGCGCCGCAGTCGCTCTATAGCAAGGCCTCGCCAAGTTGCCATGGCATTATCTAAAGAACTCACTAATCACAGCTTACCTGAGATTGGGGATGCCTTTGGTGGGCGTGACCATACAACAGTACTGCACGCGTGTCGCAAAGTTAAATCATTACGTGACGAAAGCCACGAGATTAAAGAAGATTACCAAAATTTAATAAGAACATTGTCATCTTAGGGCTGACTTTATTATGCAAATAACAATATCAAGAGAACAATTTTTAAAACCATTGGTGCAAGTATCGGGTGCCATAGAGCGTAAGCATACGTTACCTATTTTATCTAACGTATTACTCGTGGTAGAAAATGGCCAGCTTTCAATGACAGGGACCGACCTTGAAATTGAATTAGTGGCGAGCGTGTTTGTAGGTGATGATATTGCCGATACCAAGCTCACATTACCGGCTAAAAAATTACTCGATATTTGTAAAAGTTTACCGGATGGTTCTGATCTTACTTTAAGCTTGCAAGACCATCAGTTACTTTTAACCAGTGGTAAAAGTCGTTTTTCATTGACCACATTAGCGGCTGAAGATTTTCCTAATTTAGAGCAGTGGGATGGTGAAGTTGAATTTCAACTAACGCGTTTAGAGTTGCGTAAATTACTTGAAAGCACGCACTTTTCAATGGCAAACCAAGATGTGCGTTATTACTTAAACGGCATGTCGTTTGAAGTTGATAACAGCGATATAAAAACAGTCGCCACTGATGGGCACCGTTTAGCGATTGCACAAAAGCAACTAGGTCAGTCATTAAATACACAGCGCCAATTAATTATACCGCGCAAAGGCGTGCAAGAAATTATGCGCCTAATGGTGGCCGACCAAGAGTTAGTGACTATTCAGTTTGGTGCTAACCACATCCGTATTATTGATATTGAGTTTACGTTTACGAGTAAATTAGTTGATGGCCGTTTCCCTGATTACCGCCGTGTTTTACCACGCGGTGGTGATAAAGTTATTACAGCAAACAGAGAATGGTTACGTAATGCATTTCAACGCGTATCGATTTTATCGAACGAAAAGTTTCGTGGTGTACGTTTAAACTTATCAAACGGTTTATTAAAAATTACGGCCAACAATCCAGAGCAAGAACAAGCTGAAGAAGTGGTTGAAGTAATGTACGAGGGCGATGATCTAGAAATTGGGTTTAATGTGTCTTACGTGCTTGATGTATTAAATACATTAAAAACTGAAGATGTGTTATTTACACTTGCCGATTCAAATAGCAGTGCACTAATAGAAGGTGCAGGCGATGAAGAAGCGATGTACGTCGTTATGCCTATGCGTTTATAAGATTATAAATACATAATGAGCTTAAGTCATTTGAGCCTCAAATATTTTCGTAATATTGAGGCGCTGACGCTAGAACCAGTTAATGGCGTTAATATAATTTATGGTGAAAACGGCAGCGGAAAAACCAGCCTTTTAGAGGCTATATATTACCTTTCTCACGGCAAATCTTTTCGAACTTCTAAACATAAAAGTATTATTGCACACCAGCAAGATCAGTTTGTTATTCATGGCCGCAAAGCGTTATACGATTTATCTATCCCTATTGGTATTAGTAAAACCCAAGCGGGTGAAACCAATTTAAAAATCCAGGGTAAGGCGAGTCGGAAAGTATCTGAACTTGCCCAGTTAATGCCGGTACAAATAATAACACCAGAAAGCTACTCACTATTTTTTGGCGGTCCTAAGGAGCGCAGAAAGTTTTTAGACTTAGGTTTGTTCCACGTGGAACATGAGTTTTTTTTCTTATGGCAATCGTTTAATAAAGTGCTTAAACAACGCAACGCCTTATTAAAATCTAAGCCTAAGAATTATTTTGACCAAATCAAGTTTTGGGACAAAGAATTTGTTAGACTGGCAGAACAAATAAATAAATTAAGAATCGCGTATATAACTAGGTTTAAGCAGCAATTTTTTGATAAAATGTGTGCAGAATTAACGCTAATACGCGATTTAGAAATTAGCTTCAATGCGGGCTGGAAAGAGAGTGAATCTCTTTGTGATGCGTTAGAGCAAAGTTTTGAGCGAGATGCTCGCCAAGGCTTTACAAGTAAAGGCCCTCATAAGGCTGATTTTAGTTTTAGTGTCGCTGGCAGCAGTGTTGAGAATGTATTCTCACGCGGGCAATTAAAGTTATTGTTGTATGCGTTAAAAGTAACGCAAAATAGCTTAATTGAGTCAGAGACAGATAAGCAATCTATATTGCTAATAGATGATCTACCTTCAGAACTAAGCGAAGATACAAAAGAGAAAGTGGGCCAGTTATTGACTCACTGTAGTTCTCAAATATTTATTTCTTCAATTTTATCTGAAAGTATTTCTGCTGTGGTGGAACCCATGCAACGAGAACTAAAAATGTTCCACGTGAAACATGGCAACCTAATAACAAGATAAGTGGGATTAACCATGTCTGAGAATTATGATTCGTCGAGTATTAAAGTACTTAAAGGATTAGATGCAGTAAGAAAGCGTCCTGGTATGTATATAGGGGACACCGATGATGGTACGGGCTTACACCACATGGTGTTTGAGGTCGTTGATAACTCTATCGATGAGGCCTTAGCGGGTCACTGTGATGATATTTATGTCACTATTCACTTAGACGGTTCGGTATCTGTAAGAGATAACGGCCGTGGTATTCCTACTTCTATACATGAAGAAGAAGGTGTATCTGCAGCTGAAGTAATTATGACGGTGCTACACGCCGGTGGTAAGTTTGATGATAACTCTTATAAAGTATCAGGTGGCTTACACGGTGTTGGTGTATCGGTAGTAAATGCATTATCAGAAAAATTAAAACTAACCATTCGTCGTGAAGGTAAACTTCATGAGCAGTTTTACACTATGGGTGTACCTGATGCACCACTAGCTGTAATTGGTGATTCTGAAACAAATGGTACTGAAATTCGTTTTTGGCCAAGTGGCGAAACGTTCACTAACCTTGATTTTCATTACGATATTTTAGCAAAGCGTTTACGCGAGCTGTCGTTTTTGAATTCAGGTGTAAGTATCATATTAAGCGATGAGCGCGAAGAAAATAAAAGCGACCACTTTAAGTACGAAGGCGGTATCAGAGCATTCGTTGAATACCTAAACCGCAATAAAACACCAGTGCATAAAGGGGTATTCCATTTTACTCACGAACGTGAAGAAGATGGTATTAGTGTAGAAGTATCAATGCAGTGGAATGATGCATTCCAAGAAAACATTTACTGTTTCACAAATAATATTCCTCAACGTGATGGTGGTACTCACTTAGCTGGTTTTAGATCGGCGCTAACGCGTACGCTCAATAACTACATGGAAAAAGAAGGCTTTAACAAAAAAGCTAAAACAACCAGTAATGCAACGGGCGATGATGCGCGTGAAGGCTTAACTGCAGTTGTGAGTGTTAAAGTACCTGATCCAAAGTTCTCATCACAAACAAAAGACAAGCTAGTTTCTAGCGAAGTTAAGTCGGCAGTTGAGCAAGCAATGGCTGAAAAATTCACTGAGTTTTTATTGGAAAACCCATTGGATGCAAAAATTGTTGTTGGCAAAATTATTGATGCAGCACGCGCCCGTGAAGCAGCGCGTAAAGCGCGTGAAATGACACGTCGTAAAGGCGCTATGGACTTAGCTGGTTTACCAGGTAAATTAGCTGATTGCCAAGAAAAAGATCCAGCCCAATCTGAACTATACATAGTGGAGGGTGACTCAGCTGGCGGTTCAGCCAAGCAGGGTCGTAACCGTAAGAATCAAGCGATTCTTCCGCTTAAAGGTAAAATCTTAAACGTAGAAAAAGCACGTTTTGATAAAATGCTTTCTTCACAAGAAGTGGCAACGCTAATTACTGCATTAGGTTGTGGTATTGGCCGTGACGAATATAACCCAGAAAAACTACGTTACCACCGTATCATCATCATGACCGATGCCGACGTGGATGGCTCTCACATTCGTACCTTGCTACTAACGTTCTTCTACCGTCAAATGCCGGAAATTGTTGAACGTGGTTACATTTATATTGCTCAGCCACCTCTTTATAAAGTGAAAAAAGGTAAGCAAGAGCGTTATATTAAAGATGACCCTGCATTAGTTGATTACCTTACATCTTTAGCGCTAAGTAATGCTGCTCTTTACACGAGTGATAGTGCAGAAGCGGTTGATGGTGAAGCGTTAGAAGCAATCGTTCATGATTACCAAAACACGGTTAAAGTGATCGAGCGCTTAAAGCGTAAGTATCCAAACACAGTGATGAACCGTTTGATTTACCAAAGCGAGCTGAAAAAAGAAGACCTTTCAGACGAGGCTAAGGTAATTGCTTGGACCAAAGAGCTTGTTGATGACTTAGTTGCGCGTGATGAAGATGCAACTATTTTCCACGCAGGTACTGAGCACGATACGGAGCGTAATTTATATTACCCTGTTGTGAATATTCGTCAGCATGGTGTGGATAAAGCGCATGTACTTCATTATGACTTTATTACTTCAAGAGATTACCAACGTATTGCTGTAACAGGTAAAAATATTGCTAATATCATCACTGAGGGTGCTTACATCCAACGCGGTGAAAAAACAAAACCTGTTGATAACTTTGTGGATGCATTGGAATGGTTGATCGCAGAATCTAAGCGTGGGATCTATATTCAACGCTATAAAGGACTAGGTGAAATGAACCCAAATCAACTTTGGGAAACCACCATGGATCCAAGCGCACGCCGTATGTTGCAAGTGACGATTGAAGATGCTGTTGCAGCGGATCAATTATTTGCTACGTTAATGGGCGATCAAGTTGAGCCTCGTCGTGAGTTCATAGAAACGAATGCACTGCGTGTGGTTAACTTAGACGTATAATTAAATTATGCTAATCACAAAAAAGGAGCCTAGGCTCCTTTTTTATTTTCTCAATTGCACAAACTGCTTAAAACCTGAGTGTGCACAAGGTATACTGAGGGTAATTTTCACGCTACTTCTCAGATAGTAAAAAGCCAAAATATGCAAAAATATGACGTTAAAACCTTTCAAGGTTTGATCCTGGCTTTACAGGATTATTGGGCACAGCAAGGCTGTGTCATTATTCAACCACTTGACATGGAAGTGGGCGCAGGGACATTTCACCCGCAAACATTTTTAAAATCAATTGGCCCAGAGCCTATGTCGAGCGCTTACGTTCAACCGTGTCGTCGACCTACCGATGGTCGTTACGGTGAGAATCCAAACCGCTTACAACATTACTACCAATTCCAAGTGGTGTTAAAGCCATCTCCAGATAATATCCAAGAGCTTTATTTAGGCTCTTTAGCGGCGATGGGTATTGATACCCTCACTCATGAAGTGCGCTTTGTAGAAGATAACTGGGAATCACCAACGTTGGGTGCATGGGGACTGGGCTGGGAAATTTGGTTAAACGGCATGGAGGTAACCCAGTTTACCTACTTCCAGCAGGTGGGCGGATTAGAATGCTCACCGGTCACAGGTGAAATTACCTACGGCCTAGAGCGTTTAGCAATGTATATTCAAGGCGTAGATAGCATTTACGACTTAGTATGGGCAGACGGTCCATTAGGGCGCGTAACCTACGGTGATGTATTCCATCAAAACGAAGTAGAGCAGTCTACTTATAATTTTGAACATGCAAACGTAGAAGACTTATTTGCACAGTTTGATAAGTGCGAAGCAGAAAGCCAAAAGTTAATTGAAGCAAACTTACCATTACCTGCCTACGAGCAAGTAATGAAAGCATCGCACGCATTTAACTTATTAGACGCACGTCATGCTATTTCGGTGACCGAGCGTCAACGTTACATTTTACGCGTTCGTGCATTATCAAAAGCGTGTGCACAAAGTTATTACGATGCACGTGAAGCGCTTGGTTTCCCGCTGTGTAAGGATAAGTAAGCATGTCAGCAGAAAATTTATTAGTAGAAATTGGCACCGAAGAATTGCCACCAAAATCACTTCGTAAATTAGCCGAAGCCTTTGCTGCAAACTTAACAGCAGAACTTGAAAGCTTAGAACTTGCTCACCAAGGTGTGAGCTGGTATGCATCGCCTCGTCGTTTAGGTTTACAAGTAAAAGCGCTAGACGCTAAACAACAAGACAAAGAAGTTGAAAAACGCGGCCCTGCAACTAAAGCGGCATTTGACGCTGAGGGCAACCCAACCAAAGCAGCCATGGGTTGGGCTCGTGGTTGTGGAATTGAAGTAAAAGATGCGCAAACACTCGAAACCGATAAAGGCGCATGGTTATTGCATATTGCTAAAGTAGCAGGGCAAGAAACCAAATTACTAATGGCTGATGCAATTAGTAAAGCGCTTGCTAAATTACCTATTCCAAAACCAATGCGTTGGGGCGCGAATAAAACACAATTTATTCGCCCTGTGCATACAGTCACTATTTTACTGGGTAATGAGCTAATAGAAGGTGAGATACTGGGTAAGCAAGTGAGCAATCAACTGCAAGGCCATCGTTTTCATCATCCAGAAAAAATTAGCATTAACCATGCTGATGATGTGTTTGACGTACTTAAATCAGCTTACGTGATAGCTGACTACGAGCAGCGTAAAGCACAAATTCGTGCGCAAATAGAAGATGCAGCAAAAGCAGTTAATGCCGTAGTTGCTATGGATGAAGATTTACTTGAAGAAGTTACTTCATTGGTTGAATGGCCAGTAACGCTAACAGCTACATTTGAAGAAGCATTTTTAGATGTGCCAGCCGAAGCGCTTATTTACACCATGAAAGACGATCAAAAATACTTTCCGTTATTAGATCAAAACGGCAAACTTTTAAATAAGTTTTTGTTTGTTTCTAACATCGAAAGTAAAGATCCAAGTGTGGTTATTTCTGGTAACGAAAAAGTAGTGCGCCCGCGTTTAGCTGATGCGCAGTTCTTCTTTGAAACAGATAAAAAGAAAACACTTGAAAGCCGACTTGAGTCGCTAGACAGCGTTTTATTCCAAAAGCAGTTGGGCACACTTAAAGATAAGTCACAGCGTATCAGTGAACTTGCCGGTTACATTGCAGAGCAACTAGGTGCAGATAAAGCACTAGCAGCGCGTGCTGGCTTATTAAGTAAAACCGATTTAATGACCGAAATGGTGATGGAATTTACCGACGTACAAGGTGTAATGGGAATGCATTACGCACGTCATGACGGTGAAGCTGAAGATGTCGCTGTTGCGCAAAACGAGCAGTACATGCCACGCTTTGCTGGCGATAACTTACCAACGAGTTTGATCAGCTGTGCAGTGGCTATTGCAGATAAGTTTGACACGCTGGTGGGTATTTTTGGTATAGGCCAAGCACCAAAAGGTGATAAAGACCCATTTGCACTTCGTCGTGCGGCCATTGGTGCATTACGTATCATGGTAGAAAAGCAGCTACCACTTGATATTTTAGACCTGGTTGCTAAATCACAAACCTTGTTTGGTGAAAAGCTGACTAACCTAAATGTATCAACCGATGTATTCGAATTTATGCTAGGGCGTTTCCGTGCTTGGTATCAAGATGAAGGCATTGAGGTAGATGTAATTCAAGCGGTACTTGCGCGCCGTCCAACGAAGCCTGTTGATTTTGACCGCCGAGTTAAAGCCGTTAGCCATTTCCGTACGTTAGACGCCGCAGAATCGCTTGCAGCCGCTAATAAGCGTGTAAGTAATATTCTTGCTAAAAACAATATTACAACGCAAGGTGATGTTGATCAGAGCTTACTAAGTGACGACGCAGAAAAAGTACTGGCTTCTCAAGTTGCAAAATTTGCTACCGACTTAGCGCCACTATACAGCGATGGAAACTACCAAGAGGCATTAAGCCAATTAGCTGGTATTCGTGACAGTGTTGATAACTTTTTTGACAATGTCATGGTAATGGCCGACGATGAAGCGGTTAAGCAAAACCGCCTTGCGCTTTTAAGTCAGTTAAGTGGGTTATTTTTAGAAATTGCAGATATTTCTGTATTACAAAAATAACAGCCAATAGCTATTTAAAAAGCCAGCATTATGCTGGCTTTTTAGTGTTTTATTTATATTAGTTAATAGAGGATTCACCATGAAGCTCCCAATGAAACGCATTTTCACGTTAGCCTTAGTGGGCCTATTGAGTGCCTGTACCAGCCAAATTTCAATTAACGACGTGTTGCCGCAGCAAGAATTGGATCGCAGTATTTATTTAAGAGGGGACTTCACATTATGGGATGCCGAACCACAATATCAATTTAAACAAGTTGGGCCTGCGCTTTACCAAGCCCAAGTTAGGTTTTCGACCCCAGGCAAAGTGTACGAATTTAAAATAGCGGATGCGGATTTTAGTGAAGGTTTTAACTGTGGCTACAGCGATTCACAGCCATCAGGGCAAAGCCTAACACTCGGCCAATCAACACGCGCCGACTGTAATACCATTTATAATTACTTTAGCTACACACCAGCGATTAAAGGCTCCTACATAGTCAGCATTGATTTTAGTGACTACGATGAGCCGCAAGTGACGATAACGAAGAAGTAAAAGCTGTAAGTTAAAAGCTGTCAGTCGTTAGTTTAAAGATAAAATAAAAAACCGTGCTTGATTTAACAAACACGGTTTTTTTATTTTGAGCTGATAGCTTTACAATCCTTTCTTCACCACATATCTATATGGTGACTCTGCAACTTCTTTAGCCACTAGCGTGTGATCCATGAACGTACAAAAGCTGGGGATGTCGCGGGTGGTTGAAGGGTCGTCGGCAATAATAAGCAGTGTTTCGCCGTCGCTCATTTTGCGAATTGCAGCGCGTATCATCATCACAGGTTCTGGGCAGCGAAGGCCGATAGCATCTAATTGGTGATCGGGGTTATCAAAGCTCATAAAAATTACCTGTAAAAATAGTCGTGGCTTGGTTAGGTCGGGTAGTTTAGCGCAAATAAAGCTGTTGGTTAACTATTTTACGTATAACAAAACAGCTCAACTTATTAATAGATAATCTGAAATAAATTTAATGCACCCGATCACATTATTCATTTTAAACCTGCAAAAGCTGGTGGCATAAAAAAGGCGAACTAACTTGCGCTAGTTCGCCTTTTAATCACCAAGCTGGTTTTACATGTTAAAAACTAATTAGTCTTGAACACGTTCAAATACAGTAGCAATACCTTGGCCTAAACCAATACACATAGTCGCTAAACCGTATTTTGCGTTTTTGTCTTCCATTAAGTGAATAAGTGAGGTGCTAATACGCGAACCCGAACAACCCAGCGGGTGACCCAGTGCGATAGCGCCGCCATTTAAATTCACTTTTTCGTCAACCACATCCGCTAAACCTAAGTCTTTAAGTACGGGTAATGATTGTGCTGCGAATGCTTCGTTAAGTTCAGCAACATCGATGTCATCAATAGTAATACCAGCTTGTGCTAATGCTTTTTTACTTGCTGGTACTGGGCCGTAACCCATGATTGATGGATCGCAACCGGCAACGGCCATCGCGCGAATATATGCACGAATTGGTAAGCCAAGTTCTTTTGCTTTTTCTTCGCTCATCACTAACATAGCTGATGCGCCATCAGAAAGTGCTGAAGACGTACCCGCTGTAACAGAACCCGTAGCAGGGTTGAATACTGGGCGAAGTTGCGATAAGCCTTCAACGGTTGTTTCAGGACGAATTACTTCATCATCTTCAACAAGGATAAGTGAACCGTCAGCATCGTGACCTTCCATTGCTAAAATTTCGCGGCGGAAACGCCCTTCAACTGTTGCAGCATGTGCACGTTGATGCGAGCGGTAAGCAAACTCATCTTGTTGCTCACGGCTAATACCGTGAATAGTAGCAAGGTACTCAGCAGTTAAACCCATAGAGCCAGAAGCTTGTGCAATTGATGTTGCTAAGCCAGGGTGAAAGTCGTTACCGTGAGTCATAGGTACGTGGCCCATGTGTTCAACACCACCAATTAGGTAAGTATCGCCAGCGCCAGTCATAATAGCGCGAGCAGCGTCATGCAATGCTTGCATTGATGAGCCACATAAACGGTTAACTGTAGTTGCTGGCACTGAATGTGGAATGCCTGCAAGTAGAGATGCGTTACGAGCAACGTTAAAACCTTGCTCTAAAGTTTGCTGTACACAACCCCAATAAATATCGTCAATTGACGCAGGGTCAACTGCTGGATTACGTTCTAATAAGCCTTTCATTAAATGAGCGCTTAAGTCTTCCGCACGTTTGTTTTTAAATACGCCGCCTTTTGAGCGACCCATTGGTGTGCGGATACAATCTACAATTACTGGATTATTCATGATATTAACCTTCCACCTTATAGAAAACACGGCCTTCTTCAGCCCACTTGCGAGTTTGCTCTGATACTTGGTAAATCGCACCTAGGTGAGCGTATTTGTCTGCTGCTGCAACAAAGTTAGCTAAACCTGTTTGATCTAAGTAACGGAACGCGCCGCCTCTAAATGGAGGGAAACCAACACCGTATACAAGTGCCATATCAGCTTCTTGAGGAGAAGCAACAATGCCTTCTTGTAAACAAAGTAGCACTTCGTTGACCATTGGGATCATACAACGGTCAATGATTTCTTGTTTATCAAATTCTTTTGGTGCGTCTGTAATTGGTGCAAGTAGTTCAATCGCTGTTTGGTCATGCGATTTTTTAAGACGACCGCGACGGTCTGTTTCATACTTGTAAAAACCTGCTTTGTTCTTTTGACCAAAACGTTTTTCGTTAGCAAAAACAGTCACTGGATCTTTCTCTGCACGTGCCATACGTTCAGGGAAGCCGTCTGCCATTACGCCAGTACAATGGAAAGCAGTATCAATACCGACTACATCAAGTAGGTAAGCCGGACCCATAGGCCAGCCAAATACGTTTTCCATGACTTTATCTACTTTTGCAAAGTTAGCGCCTTCAACCACTAATTTGCTAAAGCCTGCAAAGTAAGGGAATAAAACACGGTTTACAAAAAAGCCTGGGCAATCGTTAACAACAATCGGCGATTTACCTAGTTTAAGTGCGTAATCAACCACGGCATTAATGGTTTTATCTGAGGTTTTTGCACCACGGATAATTTCTACTAATGGCATTTTTGGTACTGGGTTGAAAAAGTGCATACCACAGAAGTTTTCTGGTTTTTCAAGTGCTTCTGCAAGTAGGTCAATACAAATAGTCGATGTATTTGACGTGAGCACAGTGCCTTCTGGCGTATTCTTTTCAAGATCAGCAAGTACGGCTTGCTTCACTTTAGGGTTCTCTACTACCGCTTCAACAATAATATTGGCGTTTTGTAGGTCTGCATCGTTAAGCGTTGGTTTGATTTTGCTAAGCGTTGCTAGCATTTTTTCCATCGGCATGTGGCCGCGCTTAACTTTTGCACCTAATAGCTTAGACGCTTCACCCATACCTAAATCAAGTGCATCCTGTTGGATGTCTTTCATTATGATTGGTGTACCTTTATAAGCAGATTGGTATGCAATACCGCCGCCCATAATACCTGCGCCTAATACAGCAGCTTGTTTAATTTCTACATCGCTGTGCTTAGCAAATTTACGTGCTTTACCTTTAATGTATTGATCCGCTAAAAAGATACCTGTTTGCGCGGCTGCTTCGTTGGTACGAGCAAGCTTTGCAAAGTTGGCATTTTCAATTGCCATTGCTTCGGCGCGTGAGCAGTTTGCTGCCGCTTTAATAGTGCGAACGGCCATAACTGGAGCAGGATAGTGGCCTTTGGTTTTACCCATTACCATACCTTCTGCCATTGCAAAGCTCATGCCTTGCTCAACACGGTTTAATTTAAGCGGTTGTAATTTTACAGCGCGTTTTGCTTGCCAATCTAGCTTGCCAGCAATCGCTAATTCTAATGTTGCTAAACTTGACTCTTGTAGTTTGTTGGCACTAACTACTGCGTCAAACGCACCTACTTTAAGGGCATCAGCTGCGCGATTTTCGTTACCTGTGGTGATCCACATCATCGCGTTATCGGCGCCAATAATGCGCGGAAGGCGCACTGTGCCGCCAAATCCAGGCATTATGCCTAATTTAACTTCTGGTAAACCCATTTTTGCTGAGTCACTTGCAACACGATAATCGGTAGCAAGTGCCCACTCACAGCCGCCGCCAAGCGCCAAGCCGTTTATAACACTTAGTGTTGGAAATGGTAAATCTTCAATTGCATCAAAAACGTCAGTTGCATCTTTGATCCACGTTACTAATTCTGCTTCAGGTTTAGTAAAAGTAGGTAAAAATTCGAAGATATCTGCACCAATAATAAAGTGGTCTTTATCACTGGTAAAAATCATGCCTTTAATATCAGCGTTAGCGGCTAATTCTTTTAATGCTGCCGCGCAATCTGAAAGAGTTTGTTGAGATAATGTGTTTACAGAACCTGTAGCACAAAACTTAAACTCGGCGATGTTTTCCTTCACGAAGCTAACTTCAAAGGAATCGCTTTTATATAACATTATTATTCTCCCTAGTTGATGAACTAAGACTGGTACGATGAGTTCATATTCAGACCAGTGTGCTTGCTTTAAATTAAAAATGCAACGAAAAATTTATCTTGGTTACAAACGTCTGGTTAAAATATAGCTGGTTTGGTGCTAAGGTGGGTTTGAAAGTTTTCTTTATTCATTTTATTGCGCTGTCTTAGTGTTCATAGCTTGGGTTTTATTAGAATAAATAGTACAGCTGTGTATGTGCTGTTGTTTACTTACTCTTCGCCACACTTCGTCAGCCTTGAAGGTTACTATGCCCTAAAGGACATTATGAAAAAATACTTATTAAGCGTAGCGGCAGCGACTCTATTTTTCTCTTTCCCCTCTGCCAACGCGAAAACTGATATTGATGCATTTTTAGACGCTGAAAAACAGGCGCGCTATGGCAATTATCAAAATTTTAAAGAAGCGGTGGATTCATTGTCTCATCCGCTTAAACCGTATGTTGAAAAAGCCTATTGGGAACGTTACCCAAGCTTAGCCCACCAAACAGAGATAGAAAATTTTCTCACTGTTTATGAACATACGCCATTAGAGTGGCCAGTGCGTAAAGCATGGTTAAACTATTTAAAACGCAGAAATCAAAAAGCAGCGTTTATTAAAAACTACCGTGAAACCTCTGACAGTGAGCTTACTTGTACCCACCTTACTTTTCAGCTTGATCTTGGTGCGCCTAAAAAAGCAATACTCAATCAGGTAACCGACTTATGGACAGTGGGTGAGTCGCAGCCAAGTGAATGCGATGGCCTTTTTAAACGCTGGCGTCAAAATGGTTATTTAACGCCCGATGTTGTTTGGCAACGTGTCACTTTAGCGGCACAAGGTGGGTCTTATCGTTTACTGCCTTATTTAAAAACATTGTTGCCAGCCAATGAGCGCTACTTAGCCGATTTATACTCAAAAGTAAGACGTGACCCAAGTGCAGCGGCGGGGTTATACCGTTATAAGCGCAAAACAGTGAAAGAGGGTGAAATAGCGCTTTATGGTATTAAGCGTTTAATTTGGCGTGATAAAGAGTTGGCATTAAAGGCATGGCAAAAAATTGAGGGGTTATTTGATTACACTGATGATGAAAAAGCGGATGTATATTATACCTTTGCGCTTTCATTGGCGTCGAGCGGCCATAGCCAAGCTAGCTTCTATTTAAATAAAGTACCCAAAGAGCGCCAAGATCGTAAATTAATGCAATGGCAGTTAGCTAATCTACTCAAAACCCAAGATTGGGAGGGAATTGCGGCATTTTTTACAGGTAAAGAAAATCTTAGCTTAGGGCAACAGTATTGGCTTGCTTATAGTTATGACAAACGCGCAGATCATGAAAAAGCCAAGGCAATTTGGACGAAAGTGGCCGCTAACCGTGATTATTATGGTTTTTTAGCCGCTGCGCGTTTGGGCATACCGGTTGATTTAAATGAGTTGCCCGTTAATGTAAATCAAGCTTTAGTAACAAGAGTGAGTAATGCGCCAGGCTTTAAGCGTGCCAAAGCCCTGTATGAATTAGAGCGCTTTACTGCCGCTCGACGCGAGTGGAATTATTTAACTGATACCTCAGCTGATGATGAAAAATTAGCTGCGTCGGTACTTGCAGCCGAGCTGGATTGGTTTGATAGTACTATATTCACCCTAGCAAAAATAAAAGCATGGGATTATGTGGATTTGCGTTTCCCTTTTGCATTTCAAGAAATGTTTGAGCGTTACAGCAAGCGAAGCAAAATTGACCTAACTTGGAGTATTGCTATTGCACGTCGCGAAAGCTCATTTGCACCTGATGCGCGCTCCCATGCAAATGCACGCGGGTTAATGCAGCTATTACCGAGTACGGCAAAGTATATTAATAAAGGCACGGTTTCTAATCGTCGTTTGTATCAACCAAAAACCAACATTCGTCTCGGGACTCGTTATTTACAGTATTTAAAAAAGAAAAACCACGGCAATGAGGTGTTAGCTACAGCATCTTATAACGCTGGGTATCATCGTATTAAGCGTTGGTTACCAGAAGAAGCAATGCCGGCTGAGCTATGGGTTGAACTTATTCCTTATAGAGAAACCCGAGATTATGTAAAAAATGTATTTGCTTATCGGCAGGTTTATCATACTCGCCTTGGTCGGGAGGGAAACCTTCTAGCCCCCATATTAGAAATGACGATGGGCGGATAGTAAAAATAAATCTACAACCACAGAGGGATATTTACACAGTAAGTATCCCTCTTTTTTGAGCGCTTTGTGTATAAGTGGTAGACTCAAAGCAAGTTAAATTTAACAGATGGGTTTATTATGGAAAAATTAGCCGTTTTATACGCCGAACATATTGCAACATTGCAGCAGCGTACACGTACTATTTGTGAGCAAGAAGGGTTAGAAGGATTAGTCATTCATTCAGGCCAAGCTAAGCGCCAATTTTTAGATGATATGTATTACCCGTTTAAAGTTAACCCCCATTTTAAAGCGTGGCTACCGGTTATTGATAATCCACATTGCTGGATAGTGGTAAATGGTAGCGATAAGCCAAAACTTATTTTTTATCGTCCAATTGATTTTTGGCATAAAGTACCTGATGAGCCAAGAGATTTTTGGGCAGAATACTTCGATATTGAATTGTTATTACAACCTGATCAGGTTGAAAAGCTACTACCTTACGATAAAGCTAAATTTGCCTACATTGGTGAATACCTCGAAGTAGCACAAGCACTTGGCTTTAGTATTATGAACCCTGAGCCAGTACTTAACTATATTCATTACCACCGTGCTTATAAAACGCAATATGAACTTGAGTGTTTACGTAATGCGAACCGTATTGCGGTTGATGGCCATAAAGCAGCGCGTGATGCTTTTTTTAATGGTGGTAGCGAGTTTGATATTCAGCAAGCTTACTTAATGGCAACACGCCAAAGTGAAAACGAAATGCCATATGGCAACATTGTGGCCCTTAACGAAAACTGCGCTATTTTGCACTACACCCATTTTGAGCCAAAAGCACCACAAACGCATAATTCATTTTTAATTGATGCGGGCGCTAATTTTAATGGTTACGCTGCGGATATTACCCGTACCTACGACTTTAAAAAGCAGGGTGAGTTTGCTGACTTAGTTAACGCTATGACAGCGCATCAAATTGAGTTAGGAAAAAGCTTAAAGCCAGGTTTACTGTATGGCGATCTGCATATTGATTGTCATAACCGTATTGCTCAGCTATTAAGTGATTTTGATATTGTTAAACTACCTGCAGCTGAAATTGTTGAGCGTCAAATTACCTCAACTTTCTTCCCGCATGGACTCGGGCATCATTTAGGTGCACAGGTTCACGATGTGGGTGGTTTTATGCGTGATGAAACAGGGGCACATCAAGCGCCACCAGAGGGTCATCCATTCTTGCGCTGTACTCGCTTAATTGAGAAAAACCAAGTGTTTACTATTGAGCCAGGTTTGTACTTTATTGACTCTTTATTGGGTGATTTAGCACAAACAGACAATAAGCAATTTATTAACTGGGAAAAGGTCGAAGCGTTTAAACCTTTTGGCGGTATTCGTATCGAGGACAATATTATTGTTCACGAAGATAGCCTAGAAAATATGACGCGTAATTTATTACTCGACTAAATCCTTATTAAAGACGAGTTAGTCAATACGCGCTAAAATAAACGGATACAAAGGGGCCTTTTGGCCCCATTTTTTTAATTAAAGCCTAAGTAAGTGCTATGTCTGAATATAAATACCCAGCCGAAGCTGTATTTCATCAAGAAGAAATTAAAAAAAGTACCTTTATCGTTCATATAGGCCACACGCCCGATCTAAATGCTGCGAAAGCCTTTATTAAAAATATTGAAGAAAAATACAGTGATGCACGTCACAATTGTTGGGCACATGTTGCAGGTAACCCAGGTGGCAGCCATGTTTATGGTTTTTCTGATGACGGGGAGCCCAATGGCACCGCCGGTAAACCCATGCTTAATGTGCTAGTGGGCTCAGGCTTAGGTGAAGTGACCGCTGTGGTAACACGTTACTTTGGAGGTATAAAGCTCGGTACGGGTGGGCTGGTGCGTGCTTATGGTGGTTCACTCAATAATGCCTTAGCAAAACTACAAACCGTGGTGAAAGTGCCGAGTGCTGAGCTGGTGGGCTTTAGTGAATACAGTATGCAAGGGGCGATAGAGCAATACTTAAAAACCAACTTTCAGGTACTTAATATTGAAAAGCAGTTTACTGCAAATATTGAGTGGACTATTACCATTGATAGTCGCCAAGCGCAGCAAGCCATCAAAGATATTTTTGATTTAAGCCACGGCGCAGTTGAGTTAACAATCAAAGAGTAATAGTCTTACATTCATCCCATTTAATGATTAAACATTAAATTTCGAGTCATACAGTAGTTATTTTAATTTACTAATAAAAAAGCGATACGCTCAATGCAATTTCGTACCATCATAAAAATTCTTGGCCAATTGGTTGCGCTATTCAGTATTACTATGGTGCCACCAGCGCTAGTGTCTTTAATTTATAAAGATGGTGGAGGGGTGCCGTTTGTTTTAGCCTTTATATTCAGTGTTGTTATTGGCTTAATGGCTTATTACCCAAATAGGCATGAGCATGGCGATTTAAAAGCCCGCGAAGGCTTTTTAATCGTGGTTTTGTTTTGGCTGGTACTAGGCGCGTTTGCCTCCTTACCGCTGGTATTTTTACAAGAACCCAACCTCTCTTTGGCCGATGCCGTGTTTGAAGCCTTTTCTGGCTTAACCACTACAGGAGCTACCGTACTGACCGGCATAGAGTATCTGCCTAAATCTGTATTGTTTTATCGCCAACAATTACAGTGGTTTGGTGGTATGGGGATCATTGTATTAGCGGTAGCAATCCTGCCAATGCTTGGCGTAGGTGGTATGCAGTTGTATCGGGCTGAGATTCCAGGCCCCGTAAAAGATTCCAAAATGACCCCGCGTATAGCCGACACCGCTAAACACCTTTGGTATATTTATGTGTCTATTACCCTTGCATGTACTTTGGCGTATTGGAGCGCTGGCATGAATTGGTTTGATGCAATTTGCCATGCTTTTTCTACGGTGGCCATTGGTGGTTTTTCTACTTATGACGCTTCAATGGGGCATTTTGATAGCCCAGTAATTAACTTTATTTGTGTGTTCTTTTTAATTATCGCAGCCATTAACTTTTCTCTGCATTATGCTGCTGTAGCGAGTCGTAATATTAGTGTCTACATTCGTGACCCTGAATTCAAAGTGTTTCTATGTATTCAGCTCGCACTGGTGGTGATTTGTTTCACGGTACTTTCATCTCACGATGTTTATGCCAATGGCGATGAAACCCTCGATCAGGCATTGTTTCAAGCTGTATCTATAAGCAGCACCGCAGGATTTGCCACAGATAACTTTTCTGCTTGGCCTTTGTTTTTACCTATTTTATTAATATTCTCTAGTTTTATTGGTGGCTGTGCTGGTTCAACTGGTGGCGGTATGAAAGTAGTGCGCGTGTTTTTACTTTATCTACAAGGGGTGCGAGAGCTAAACCGCTTAGTGCATCCTCGAGCTATATATTCTATAAAGTTAGGACGAAAGGCGCTACCAGATAAAGTAGTTGAAGCGGTATGGGGTTTTTTCTCGGCTTATGCACTAGTCTTTATTATTATTATGTTAGCGTTAATGGGCACCGGGTTAGACAATATAACGGCATTCTCAGCAACGGCAGCGTGTTTAAATAACCTTGGGCCTGGTTTAGGTGATGTTGCTTCTCATTATGGCGCTATTACCGATACTGCAAAATGGATATTAACCGTGGCAATGGTATTTGGTCGTTTAGAGATATTTACCTTACTTGTGCTATTTACCCCAACATTTTGGCGTGGATAACGTTATAAATATCAGGAAGGAAATATGCGAAAAACCAATTTGGAAAAGTTAAACCAAATCGTCACGGGTGGCATAGTTGATTTAGAAATCCTCACCCCCACGAGTAGCCGACGCGTAAAAACAGAGTTTATAGGCTTATTAGAAAATAAGTTTATTATTTTAAATTACCCCAATGCAAAACGGCTCCCCATGGCAAGTGATTATTTACGCGATGGTGTGATGGTGGTGGTAAGAGCGCTTATAGAGGGCAGTGGTGGGCATGTTTTAGCGTTTCGTCAGCAGCTTATGTCTGTAGCATCTCACCCGGCTAAGTTATTGTTTATCGACTATCCTTCACAAGTACAGCTATTTGAACTGCGCTCGCAAGCGCGTATACCGACGCTGTTTCCAGCCAAGTTAAAATTATCGGATGATCGCCCTTCTTTTGAAGGCGTTATAAAAGATATTTCGTTAACGGGTGTTATGTTTGATATTAAAACAACCCAAGAAATCGACGACATTAAAGATATGCGTTGCATCGTAGTGTTTGATGAAGATACAAAGCACGAAGGGCAAATATGCAGTGTGAAAAAACATGCTAAGGGCATATATTGCGGAATTCGATTATTTGCCAGTGAAGAGCAAATGAAAGCCCTGATGGGGGATCACTTCATTGACCCTAGTGCACTTGAAGTTGAAATTGTATAAGGCCTGTTATCTGTCGACGCTGAACATTTTACAATTCTAAAATATCAACAAGCTCTAACATTTTCGCTCTTTTGCAACAAATAGCCATGTGTTGTTGTTATTTTTAAAAGCCATTTCAAATTTATTTTATAAATTCATTAAAAACAATTAGTTAAATATGTTTTTTATTCTGATTTTTTTGTTTATAACAAAATTAAACTCAACTCACCTTCCTTTTTGTTTATTTAATCCTCTTTTTTAGCGATTGCTCATCGACTGTGTGGGATTTTCCTTAAACTCAACTCTTTGATTTTTATTGTTTTAATTTTATTGCCTTATCTACTGTTGCTAAAAAGCAACAAAATAACGAGTTAAATAGCGCCATTTTCAGCTAGTTGCTGGTTAATTTATTGAAAATTATGGTTTTTATATTTTTGGCATCGAAGTTGTAATAGTCAGGCTGTATTGAACGAAACGTGATTTAAAGTAAAACACTTAATCGCATAAAACATAAACTTTGAAGGAAGATAGATTATGAAAAGCATTAATAAAACTTTAGCACTTATCGCATTGGCTTCTTCATCAGCCGCTTTTGCAGCAAGCGACTTTGACACGCTAGACGCTGACGGCAACGGCGCAATCAGTCAAAGCGAAGCATCGGTTGATGCAAAATTAATGAGCATGTTTTCAGAGCTTGATACTGACCAAAACGGTGAGTTATCAAAACAAGAGTTCTCTAAAGCATAACCCTAAGCTATTAAAGTTTTGGGAGTTAAAAGCTCCCCCATTATTTAAACGATTTTAAGGAATACTCATTATGAAAACATTACACAAAACATTTGCACTTATCGCTCTTGCTTCTTCATCAGCTGCCTTTGCAGCGAGCGACTTTGACACACTAGATACCGACGGTAACGGCGCTATTAGCCAAAGCGAAGCATCGGTTGATGCAAAATTAATGAGCATGTTCTCAGAGCTTGATACTGACCAAAACGGTGAGCTATCAAAAGAAGAATTTTCGAAAGCATAAGGCAAGGCTAAGTATATTCTGAGTTGCCAAAGACAACCTAAATAGGCAAGGAAGCCTATGAAAGAGAATAACAAGGACCGTGATAGCCAGACACAATTTTTTGATAGACCATTGCATTACATTTTGAAGGATTAAATTATGAAAACATTACATAAAACATTTGCACTTATCGCGCTAGCTTCTTCATCAGCTGCTTTTGCAGCAAGCGACTTTGACATGCTTGATACTGATGGTAACGGTGCTATTAGTCAAAGCGAAGCCGCTGTAAACGCTGATTTAACAGCCGCATTTACTGAGCTTGATACTGACGGTAATGGTGAGCTTTCTAAAGCTGAGTTTGCAAACTTTTAATTTTTGACTTTTTTCATTGCACAGGGATCTCAGAAAAGGATTTCCCTCTTATAGGAGACTTATTATGAAAGCATTAAACACAACACTTGCGATTTTAGTATTAGCGTCATCATCAGCAGCTTATGCAGCGGTAGATTTTGCCTCTTTTGATAGTAATGGCGATGGTGTAATTAGCCAGCAGGAAGCCGCCGCTAATAAACAACTAATGAACATTTTTGATGACTTAGATACCGACGGAAATGGTGAACTTTCTAAAGAAGAGTTTGCAAGAGTACAATAAGTATTAACCCATCATACTCCACTAAAGCCGCTTAATAGTCAGCGGCTTTTTTGTGCTTGTTGATTACTTAACTCAAGCAGTTTAATTATAGAAAAATAGCGCTAACTTGGAATAACTTTTCAACCACGTTAATGTGCTTTTTATCAATTAAGAACATGATTACATGATCGCCTGACAAAATAATTGTATCGTCATGGGCAATCAGTACATCGTCATTTCGCACAATTGCACCTATTGTGGTACCTGCAGGCAATTTAATATCGGCAATTGCGCGACCTACCACTTTAGAGGTATTTTCATCACCATGGGCAACCGCTTCTATGGCTTCTGCAGCCCCTTTACGCAACGAGTACACGTTTACAATATCACCACGGCGCACGTGAGTCAGCAATGCAGAAATAGTCGCTTGTTGTGGTGAAATAGCAATATCAATTTCGCCGCCCTGTACTAAATCAACGTAAGCGCCTCGTTGAATAAGTACCATGGTTTTTTGTGCCCCCATGCGTTTTGCGAGCATAGCCGACATTATATTTACTTCATCGTCGTTGGTAACGGCAATGAAAACATCAACCTGTTCAATGTGTTCTTCAGAGAGCAGCTCCTGATCGGATGCATCACCACAAAATACCACGGTGTTGTCGAGCATTTCAGAAAGCTGTTCGGCACGCTCTTTACTTCGCTCTAGTAACTTAACGCTGTGGTTTCTTTCCAGTGAACGGGCTAGACCTGCACCAATATTACCGCCACCGGCAATCATGATTTTTTTATACGAGCGTTCCAGCTTTTGTAGCTCGTTCATTACCGCACGAATGTGTTTGGTTGCGGCAATAAAAAATACTTCATCGTCGGCTTCTATTACGGTGGTGCCTAAGGGTTTTATCGCTTTACCTTGGCGGTAAATAGCGGCTACCCGAGTTTCAACATTAGGAATATGCTGCTTAAGTGTAGATAGGGCATAGCCTACCAATAAGCCGCCATAGTAGGCTTTTACAGCCACTAAAGAGAGCATGCCATCGGCAAATTGCAGTACTTGTAATGCGCCAGGGTAGTCTATTAGGCGGCGAATATACTTAGTAACGAGTGCTTCTGGGGCTATGTAATGATCGACAGGTAAGTCATCATTATGAAAGAGTTTTTCGCGGTATTTTAAATACTGCTCAGAGCGAATACGGGCTATTTTGGTCGGTGTATTAAAAATACTGTAGGCAACTTGGCATGCCACCATGTTAACTTCATCTGAGCTGGTCACCGCAATAATCATATCGGCATCTTCAGCCCCTGCGCGACTTAACACGTCGGGGTGAGCGCCATGGCCTGCAACACCTTGTAAATCGTACTTATCTTGCAGTTCGCGCAAGCGGTTACCGTCGATATCAACTACGGTTATTTCGTTTTGTTCACCCACTAGGTTTTCTGCGAGTGTGCCGCCAACTTGCCCAGCACCGAGTATGATTATTTTCATTATGTACCCGTATTATTAATACTAATTACATCAAAGTATTAGCTACCTCTAAACTGAAGTAGCTAAATGTGTTACCTAGGCTTTTTTAACTAATTTAGCGTAGTAAAAACCGTCACTTTCGCCTGGTAATAACTGCAAGCCTGGTGTGGTTTTAGTGTCTTCGCTGTGCAAAGGAATATGCTCTGCGTCTTCATTATTAGCTAAAAACTTAGCAACTTGTTGTTGGTTTTCTTGTGGAAGCACCGAACAGGTTGCATACACCAATGTACCGCCTGGCTTTAACAATGGCCAAATGCTGTCGAGTATATCGCCTTGCAGGGTCGATAAATCGTTAATGTCGGATGCGCGACGTAACCATTTAATATCTGGGTGACGACGAATTACGCCAGTTGCAGAGCAGGGTACATCTAACAAAATACGATCAAATTGTTCTTCATCCCACCAAGTGTGAGGTTGCGATGCATCACCACATTGTAAGTCGGCGCCCAAACCTATGCGTTCTAGGTTTTGTTTAACACGTTCTAGGCGTGTGGCATCGCTATCAAGCGCAAGCACATCTGCGTCGGCAAGCTCTAAAATATGGCAGGTTTTACCACCAGGCGCTGCACAGGCATCGAGTATTGCATCACCATTTTGTGGGTCTAGGTAGCGTGCAGCAAGCTGCGCTGCCGCATCTTGTACTGAACAGGCACCGGTATCAAACTCAGGAAGTGAAAACACATCGCGTGGTTTGCTTAGTTTAATGCCATCAATAAAATCAGGATTTAGAGTATGTTCAATATCGTTAGCGGTTAGCATTTCGCTATATTCTTGGGTGCTAAACTGCGATTGATTCACTCGAAGCCACATTGGCGCTTGTTGCTGATTAGCTTCTAGAATGTCTTCCCAGCTATCTGGGTAGGCTTCTTTTACTTGCTTTATAAACCAGTTTGGATGGTTGTATAAACACACCGGAATTTGTTTGGCTTTTTCTTCAAGCTCAGCTTGTTGGCGCTGAAAGCTTCGTAAAATGGCGTTAATAAGCCCTTTTAAGCCAAGAGCGCGTAATTGTTGTAACGCATTAACGGTTTCGCTAATTGCTGCATGCGGCGGTACACGCATGTGTTGTAGTTGGTAAATACCTACATATAACAAAAACTGGAAAATACGGCGTTTGCCTTTAAGCGGTTGTTCTACTAAATGCTGGCAATAATTTTCTAGGCTAGGTAAGTACCGTAATACTCCATAGCAAATTTGCTGCAGTAAGGCTTTATCTTTAGGAGATAGGCCTTGGCTAGCGAAAGGGAGTTCTTGATTAAGCGATGCGCCTTTATCAACCACGTTATATAAAGTTTCAGCGGCTAGCGCTCTGACATTGCTTACATTACTCATTATTTTCGCCTAATACGGTGCCGGGTGTGACCCAGTCGCTACGACCGTTTAAAAAATCATTAATTGCCATTGGCTTTTTGCCTTGTGGTTGTAATTCGCCAATAGATAAAGCGTGTTTACCACAAGCCACAACGATACCGTTTTTATCACTTGTTAATACAGTGCCAGCTGCGCCTGATTGTTCAACCACGTTTGCTTGGTATATTTTTACCGTATTACCACGCATTTGGGTAAAGCATACTGGCCATGGGTTAAAGGCACGAATGTTACGCTCGATTTGCTCGGCATCCATAGACCAATCAATGTTGGCTTCGTCTTTTGAGAGCTTTTTAGCGTAATTGGCATCGGCGTCGTTCTGTGGCTCAGGCGTTATGTCCCCGTTAGCTAAACGATTTATGGTGTCGATTAATGCACCAGGTCCCAGTTCAGCAAGCTTAGTGTATAAGCTTGCACTGGTTTCAGTACTATCAATAGGGCAGCGGCTAATATGCAGCATATCGCCGGTATCTAGCCCTTCATCCATTTGCATTATGGTTACACCGGTTTGCTGATCGCCTGCCCAAATAGCGCGTTGAATAGGTGCGGCGCCACGCCAGCGCGGTAAAATAGAACCATGTACATTTAAACACCCTAAACGTGGGGCATCTAAAATGGATTTAGGTAAAATTAAACCGTAGGCAACGACAATCATGATATCGGCATTGAGGCTGCTTAGCTCTTCAAGTGCGTCGTCTGTTTTGAGTGATTGCGGTTGAAAAACGGGTAGGTCATGTTCTAATGCAAGCGCTTTTACTTCACTGGCTTTTAGTTTTTTTCCGCGACCCGCTGGACGATCTGGTTGACTGTAAACGCCCACTATTTGGTGTTCACTATTTATGAGTGCTTGCAGATGGCGTGCAGCAAAGTCCGGCGTACCGGCAAATATAATGCGTAATGGTTGTGTCACTGAGTTTCCTAATTATTTACTAAGGTGCTTATTACTGCGCTGCAAACTTCGCTTCTTTTTCAAGCTTTTTACGAATGCGTTGGCGCTTTAATGGAGATAAATAATCAATAAATAATTTACCTTGAAGGTGATCAAGTTCATGCTGAATACAAATCGCTAATAATTCGTCAGCATCAAGAATAAATTCTTTACCTTCTTCGTTCAGTGCAGCTACGGTAACGGTTTCTGCACGGTCAACTTTTGCATACGAATGAGGAACTGATAAACAGCCTTCTTCGCTCACGGTTGAGCCATCTTTTTTGATAATTTGCGGATTGATAAGCACGAGTGGTTCATTGCGCTCTTCTGATACGTCGATCACCACAATACGCTGGTGAATATCAACCTGTGTAGCAGCAAGCCCAATACCATTTTCATCGTACATAGTTTCTAGCATATCTTTGACAATTTCACGCACTTGATCGTCAACAACAGTTACTTCTTTTGCGATTGTACGTAAACGTTCATCTGGAAATCTTAAAACTTCTAACCTAGCCATAGTTACCTTTTACACTTATGCTTAAATTTAGGGTATTGTATGTTCTTATTTTAGCCATTCACGTTCCCCTTTAACAGGTTTTGGTTAATAATAATGAAAAAACACTATGAGGAAGCTCAATGAAATCTCCATTAATTGCAATTATACTTGCATTAGGTGCAACTTTTCCTGTGCTGGCAGATGTACTAACTATAAAAAAAGATGCACCTAAACAGTATGTTGTGAAAAAAGGTGACACGCTTTGGGATATCTCAGCTATATATCTAAACGAACCTTGGTTATGGCCTGAACTATGGCAAATGAATCCACAAATAGACAACCCTCACCTTATTTATCCGGGAGATGCGTTAGCATTAATTTACGATACAGACGGTAATCCGCGTTTAGTGATTAATAAAGCGTATCGAAAGCTATCACCTATGGGACGTATTACGCCAAAAGGGAAAGATGCGATAACAACTTTACCTCTTGCGTTGATTAAACCGTATTTGTCGTTTGAGCAAGCTATTAACAGCGATTCGATAAAAGAAAAGCCCTATATTTTGGGCGCCAACGAAAATACCAAAACCCAAACTATTGACCATATTTTATATGTAAAAGGTAACTTAAAACGTCATCAGGCATATGCTATTTATCATAAAGGTGCGCCTTATACTGACCCTAATACCGGTGAAGAGTTAGCGAGTAGAGCATCTTATGTGGGTATGGCTCGTGCGTTTAGAACAGGTGATGCGGCCAATGGCGAACCTGCCTCAGTAAGAGTTGAATCAGTAAAACGTGAGATCAAACAGGGTGACTTTTTATTACCTGCAATGGAAGGGCAGATGCTGCCAGTATATTTTGAGATGCATCGTCCTGAACAGCCAATGCAGGGTCAAGTGATTGCCTCTCCGCGCGAGGTGAGAGAATTTAGCACGATGGATGTAGTGGTGCTAAACTTAGGTTCAGAGCAACAAGTTAAAGTAGGTCATGTACTGGATATTGAACGTCAGTCACCTAAGGTGATTGATAGTGCCAGAGGCCCGCGTTATACCGAAGATTCAAGTCGTTTAGAAAAATTGGTATCGGCTACTAGCGAATTATTTGGCTCAGAAACCGATGAAGATAGCGTTACTTGGAAAATGCCAGCAGAGAAAGTTGGTGAAATGATTATTTTTAAAGTGTATGACAAAGTTAGTTATGCGCTGATCACTAAAAATCAGCACCCAATTCGCATTGGAGATTTGGCAGTAATTCATTAAGTAGCGAGTCGGTGTTCTAGGAGGGAACATGGAGCAATCGTTTGGCAAGCTAAGCCATTGGCTTGCCTTTTACTTATGCAAAGGGCTTGGAATAAAAACGCTATTAGCCCTCTCTAAGCAGCACAGTTTAGAGTCGCTGTTTTCCTTATCGCATTCCCAGCTGGTTATGTTGGGCTTAACAGCGAGCCAAGCAAGCAATTTACTTAATACAAATTGGCAGCAAGTTGCGCATTATGAACAGCTTATTAGCCAGCAACATATTATTGTTATTAGTATTTTTGATACCACCTACCCAGAACACCTAAAACAAATAGCCAGTGCGCCATTATTACTTTTTTGTAAAGGCGATATCAGCTTACTGTCTTCTCCACAAATTGCGATTGTTGGCAGTCGAAATGCAACCACCACAGGACTTGAAATTGCTGCAGAATTTGCACATCAGCTAACGCTTGCTGGCATAACAGTAACCTCTGGTATGGCGCGTGGCATTGATGGTGCTGCCCATAAAGGAGCGCTGGCAGGAAATGGTAAAACCATTGCCGTACTAGGGACTGGTGTTGATGTTTATTACCCTAAACGCCATAAGTTACTTACAGAGCAAGTATTAACACAGGGTTTATTGGTAAGTGAGTTTTTACCGGGCACCGCGGCCAACGCGCATAACTTTCCACGGCGTAATCGTATTATTTCAGGACTCTCTTTAGGCGTTTTAATTGTTGAAGCCGAAATTAAAAGTGGCTCACTGATCACCGTACGTTATGCGCTTGAACAAAATAAAGACGTTTTTGCGGTGCCAGGCTCAATTAAAAACCCGCTGGCACAAGCAAGTCATTTTTTAATTAAGCAAGGTGCTAAGCTGGTAGAAAACGTCGCCGATATTCTAGATGAGATGAACTTTTCATACCCTTCTGGTCTAAACTATAAAGAGTTAACTGATGCTGTAACCTCAGATTGCGAGGTGCTTAACAGTATTGGTTTTGAGGTGACCAGTGTGGACGATATTATGCGTCGAGTACAGTGGCCAATTGATAAAGTACAAGCGCGATTGCTTGATTTAGAGTTAGACGATCAAATTGAACGTGTATTAGACGGCTATATTAAATTAAGCGCTGGAGGATAATATGTTTGATATTCTCATGTATTTATTTGAAAACTATGTTCACAGCGAAAGTGATGTATTTGTTGAGCAAAGCACACTTACCGATGAGTTACTTCGCGCTGGGTTTAACAAACCCGAAATTAACAAAGCCATTGACTGGTTAGATCAACTTGCCGCATTACAATACAGCAATGAATCGCCTTATTTATTAGCCACTCCACAACATGCAGTGCGTATTTTTACCGACAGTGAGTGCCAAGTTCTCGACACCGAGTGTCGCGGCTTTTTAATGTTTGTTGAACAAACGGGCGTTATTAATAGCACCACTCGTGAAATGGTGATGGACCGTTTAGCGGCGCTTGATAATTCAGCTATTACTTTGGAAGATTTAAAATGGTTAATTCTTATGGTGTTATTTAACGCACCTGATTCTCAGCAGGCGTATGAGCAAATGGAAGATCTTATTTTTGATGAGCCCAGTGAAGTGTTACATTAATCATTATTGCGTGTTTTATTATTTTCAGCGTTAACAAACCGACTGCCATAGCTTGTATCTTTAAGGGTTTTGGGTATATTAGGCGAAAATTCACCAACCACTAGGATTTACATGAGTAAAATCGATCATTCACTTTTCTCGGCTAATAAACACGCCTTAGAAAAAGAATATGAGATATGCCCGCAATGTGGTTCAGAACTCGTCATTCGTAATAGTAAATCTGGGCCTTTTTTAGGCTGCGCTAGTTACCCTAAGTGCGATTTTATTCGCCCGCTTGCACATCATGATAGCAATGAAATCAAAGTACTTGAGGACAGCGAGTGTCCAGAGTGTAGCAAGCCGCTGGTGGTGAAAAATGGCCGCTACGGTATGTTTATTGGCTGTACCGGTTACCCTGAATGTCATTATATTGCCAGTGAGCATGACAATACGCCAAGTGAAGAGCCTGTGATTAGTTGCCCTAAATGTAAAAAAGGCCACTTGGTTTCACGCAGCAATAAATTTGGGAAAGTGTTTTATTCTTGCGACTGTTACCCAAGCTGTAAATATACGCTTAATCATAAACCTGTAGCTCAAGCGTGTCCTGTATGTGACTGGCCAGTTGTTACTGAGAAAAAAACCGCGAGTGGTGTTGTGTTACAATGCCCACAAAAAAGCTGTATGCATAAGTTTGCTGCCACTGAATAACGTAAATATCTCTGGAGACAATTTTGTCTGACCTTTCTTCTTTATCTGCTGCAATAACTAGCTTAGAACAAGGCGATGTTATTTTATACCCAACCGAAGCTGTTTATGGCCTTGGTTGCGACCCTGACAATCAACAGGCGGTGGAACGTTTATTGAGTATTAAACAACGCCCCGTTGAAAAAGGGCTTATTTTAATTGCTGACAATTACGGGCAATTATTAAAATACGTCGATGACGCTAAGCTGCCTATGGATAAACGTGCCGATATTTTTTCAAGTTGGCCAGGCGCACTCACTTGGGTGATGCCTGCAGCTAAGTCTACCCCAAAGTGGTTAACAGGGCAGTTTGATACTATTGCAGTAAGAGTAACTAACCACCCTACAGTTAAACGTTTATGCCAACAGTTTGGTAAACCACTGGTATCAACAAGTGCTAATTTAACCGGCCAAGAAACGGTAACAAGTATTGTTGAAGCTCAGCAGCAGTTTGGCGAGCAGGTTAGTTTTTATGTTGATGAACCATTAGGTGGTAATACGCAACCAAGTACCATTAAAGATGCCATGACTGGCAATGTATTCAGAGGTTAACGATGCAAAGCGAATTATTAAAACAAGTAAAAGCGTACTTTATGGCTTTGCAAGATACCATTTGCCAAGGCTTAGAAGCAGCAGACGGGAAAGCACAGTTTGTTGAAGACAGCTGGCAGCGAGAAGAGGGCGGCGGTGGTCGTACTCGCGTTATCACCAATGGTAATGTGATTGAGCAAGGGGGGGTTAATTACTCTCATGTATTTGGTGCCTCTATGCCGGGCTCTGCCACTGCACATAGACCTGAGCTTGCTGGGCGCAGCTTTCATGCGTGTGGTGTATCGTTAGTGATTCATCCTAAAAACCCGCATATACCAACAAGCCATGCCAATGTACGCTTTTTTATTGCCGAAAAAGAAGGTGAAGAACCGATTTGGTGGTTTGGTGGTGGTTTTGATTTAACCCCGTTTTATCCTGTACTTGAAGATGTAGTGCATTGGCACCAAGTTGCGCACGATGTGTGTCAGCCATTTGGTGATGATGTTTATCCAAAATATAAAAAATGGTGTGACGAATACTTTTATTTAAAACATCGTGATGAAACTCGCGGCGTAGGCGGCTTATTTTTTGACGATTTGAATGAGTTAGGTTTTGAGCAAAGCTTTGCATTTATGCAATCGGTGGGTAATGGCTTTTTAGATGCTTACGTTCCTATTATTGAGCGTCGCAAAAACGATAAGTACACCGAACAACAACGCGACTTTCAATTATATCGCCGTGGTCGTTATGTTGAGTTTAATTTAGTCTGGGACCGCGGCACATTATTTGGCTTACAAAGCGGTGGCCGAACTGAATCTATTTTAATGTCGATGCCACCTTTAGCACGTTGGGAATATAACTATACCCCAGCCGAAGACAGTGCAGAGGCATTATTATATAAAGATTTCTTAAAGCCACGTGATTGGTTAGCTCTAGGCTAAGAATGATATGCCAGTCAATAAACTACTTATTGACTGGCTTTTAAAATTATTGTTTTAGTTTAAAGCTTCGTACCTGCTCATCTAACGAGCGAGCTAAATTGAGTAACTCTTCACTGACTTTTTGATTTTCATCCGCATCCACTAACGATTGCTCTGCATTATCACTGATACCAACAACGCTTCTGTTTATTTCTTCGGCGGCTAGATTTTGCTGCTCTGTTGCATCGGCTATTTGTATATTTAGCTCATTTATTTCATTCATTTGGCTAGAAATATCTTTTAAAGCCTGTGCAACTTGTTGTACTTGTTGCGCTCTTTCGTCTGCCTCCGCACAGGACTCACCCATGGTTTTAACTGTTTGCGCTGCTTCTGATTGCAACTTATCTATAGTACGGCGTATTTCATCGGTAGAGGCATGAGTTCGGGTTGCTAAAGTTCGTACTTCATCAGCAACAACGGCAAACCCTCGGCCTGCTTCACCTGCACGGGCAGCTTCAATGGCTGCATTAAGTGCTAATAAATTTGTTTGCTCGGCGATACTGCTGATCACCTCAAGCACTTTACCCACTTCAAGCGTTTGCTCTTGCAGTTGTCTCACTTGATCTGCCGCTTGGCGTACATCTTCAGCTAGTTGATTTATACTGAGCTCTGTTTGCTCTGCAACCTGCATGCTTTGCTGTGCTAGCTCATTACTGTTCTCAGATTTTTCTTGAGCAAAATGAGTGGTGTTTCTTACTTCATTGGATGAGCTTTCTAGCTCATTAATTGCTGCGGCTACCGAGTCGGTACTTTTCTTTTGTTCTAAAATAGCGCGCTCAGTAGTATCGGCAGAAGTATAAATTTTCTCTGCTGAATGAATAAGCACTTTTGAAGAGTGAGATACCTGAGCAATGTTATCTTTAAACGTAGCAATCATTTGGTTAAAACTAGTGGCAAGCCAGCCGAGTTCATCTTCGGCGTTATCTTCAATGCGTAAGGTTAAATCTTTATTAGTAGTGGCTAAGTGCATTGCATGGCCTAGCTTTTTAAGGCGCACTATAAATATTTTTCTAAACACTATACCTAGCAGCACAAAGGCAATAATAAAAATAGTAGACAGTAGGCTGGTGGTTATTAAGGTGTTGTAAGTTACCTCGCTATCAATATCTGCTAAGGAATAGCTAATTTTTACCACACCTAGTACATCGCCTTCTTGTGCTTGATGGCAGCCCAAACAGTTTGTACCTTTATAATCAGAGCTCGCATACATCGGGCGTAGGTAGGTCATACTGCGGCTATCAGTGTTTTGCTCTATAAATAAGCTTTCTTTACCCTGCAGTGCTTCGCGTTCGTTGTTATTAGTTGCTGTTTGGTTTTTATTTCCGGCCCCATACAGTTTATTAACTATATCGGAGCGAATAATATGAGCATCTTCTATATTAGGGTGTTTGCGTAGCTTTTGGCTCAATAATTCTCGATTAGCCATAGTGCCCGTTAGCATCATGGTGTTTATTGAATCAAAATAGTTATCGGCAAGTAGCTTAATATTTTCTGCCACCGTATCTTGTGCGAGCGTGCGCTGTTGACTCGCACTACTAAAAATACTGGCTATGAGTACAATAATGCCGGTTAACGCTAACAAAGCATAAATTTTATGTTGGATTGATTTCACACGCGCCACGCTTTTCTAACTATTTAATAGGGTATTATCTCTATTTTAGAAAAGCGGGTTTTGACTTAGCGCAAATAATCCCCAATTAAAAAGCGGGGTAAATTAATGCTGATTAATCATATGACTGGCAAGCTGTGCCAGTGATTGGCGTAAACCTTCGCGTAAAACGGGGTTATCAATTTCTATGTCTAAGGTTTTATTCATGCAATACATCCACTGATCACGTAAATCTTGATCAATAGGAAATGGCATATGGCGTTTGCGCAGCATTGGATGGCCATGTTTTTCTACAAATAAGTCTGGGCCACCAAGCCAACCCGATAAAAACTCAAAAAATACTTGGCGAATTCTATCTAATGGTTGAGGATGCATATCATATAACGGTTTAGCGTATTCATCGCTGGCCATTATGTCGTAGAATCTATTGGCAATTGCACGCGTGGGCGCTTCTCCGCCGATGATTTCATACGGGGTTTTCTCTGGCGTAGGCGCTTGAGTGGTTGTAGACGGCTTTGATCTTGAAAAGAGTCTTTTAATCATAGTTTTATCATCGTTAATAGGCAGTACTAAAACTGCAAAGAGGTTGTTTAAAATGGACAAATATGCGGTTTTTGGAAATCCAATCAAACATTCAAAATCTCCCAGCATACATCAGCAGTTTGCTAAGTCATTGGGAGAGCAAATCGACTATCGCGCAATATTAGCACCTATCGATGAGTTTGAAAAAACAGTCGCTACTTTTTTTGAACAAGGGGGCAAAGGCGCAAATGTCACTGTTCCTTTTAAAGAGCAGGCCTTTGCTTTAGCCGATGAACTAACCTCAGTGGCTAAACTTGCAGGCGCAGTAAACACCCTTAAAAAGCGCGATGATGGTACCTTACTCGGTGATAACACCGACGGCATAGGCTTTGTGAACGATTTACTAGCGAATAAAATAACAATAACAGGTAAACGCCTATTGATAATTGGTGCAGGTGGCGCTGCCCGTGGTGTTATTTTACCTTTACTTGAGCAACAGCCTAAAGAAATTATTATCGTTAATCGCACTGCACATAAAGCCCAAACTTTGGCAAAACTCTTTACCGAGCACGGCAATGTTTCGGGGTATGGTTTTGACGACCTTCCTCAAGTTGATTATCACTTGGTTATAAATTCAACCTCGAGTAGTATGAATAACGAATTACCTGCACTAAGCTCTAAGTATTTAAGCGCATGTGAAATGGCTTACGATATGTTTTATGCGACGCAAAATACGCTATTTATGAATTGGGTGAGCGAACACAATAAAGCGGCTAAGCTATTAGATGGCAGTGGCATGTTAGTAGGGCAAGCTGCACAAGCTTATTATGTATGGCGAAATAAAATGCCGGACATTGTTCCCGTTGTTATTGCATTAAAGCAGGGAGTACTTAAATGAATCAAGCAATACAGTTTATAGACCGACTCGAATTTAGAGAGCCAACTCATCAATTAGTTTTTTTTGCACAAGTAAGCGGAATGCTAGTTGAGTGTGTGATTGCTGTAAGTAGTTTAAATTTAGCCGATGAGAGTCATGCAACGCGTTATTTTGAACAATATCGATTTGATTATGAAGAGCGTGCCGAGCAGCTAATCGAAGACGAAAGCTATAACTCGGCAGGGCAAATAGAAGTGAGTTTACTTAATTAAGCAAAAAGTTGTGATTATTTCGCGTTTTCAGCTAAGTATTCATCTTTAAGCTGCACGTAATTATCGGCAGACACTTTTAAAAAGCTCAGCTCTTGCTCTGTTAAAGGGCGGGCTTGTTTCGCTGGGCTACCTACATACAAATAGCCAGACTCTAAACGCTTATTAGGAGGTACTAAAGCACCACCACCAATAATCACCTCGTCTTCTACAATCACGTTATCCATAATAATGGCGCCCATGCCTACGAGTATGCGATTACCTAGAACGCAGCCATGCAGCATTACCTTATGACCCACGGTAACATCATCACCAATAATAAGTGGGTAACCCTCAGGATTGCTTTTAGTCGCTCTTGATAAATGTAAAACACTGCCATCTTGTATATTAGTACGCTTACCGATACGAATATGATTAACATCACCACGGGCAGCAACTAGTGGCCATACACTACTATCATCACCTAGGGTGATATCACCGACTAATACAGACGACTCGTCTATATAAACAGAATCATTAAACGCAGGAGTTATTCCTTTATAAGAACGTATTGCCATATATGCACCTTTAAATTAAACAATATGAATAGTATCAGTGTAACAGTAGCGCTTATTTAAGTACCAGCAAAGCCTGATTTGATTATAAAACTAGCTGTTTCATCTGTTTTAGCTCAGATACTGACCGAACAGTGTGTTTTTTTAGTTTTTCTTTAAAAAAGGACTTGCGTAAAAATCTGTTCTCCCTATAATGCGACCCCACTGAGACGGGGAACGCCAACGCATAGCGAGGCATGAGCTGCTCAGAGAGTTAAGTGAAACTTAAGTTTAAATCATCGCAAGAAAGTTTAAAATTAAGTGTTGACTCGAAAAATAAAGGATGTATTATACGC